>DUTL01000035.1 GCA_012842105.1 Candidatus Fermentithermobacillaceae bacterium
TTGCGATGACACTGCAAAGGCAATGCGCGAAGGGATATTTGCTTTGATTGTTCCTGTGATTACATCCACAGACGGCCGCTGTGTCGCAACAACCAGATGGATCCCTGCTGCCCTTGCCATTTGCGCCAGGCGGAAAATTGAATCTTCTACTTCAGCCGGGGCTACCACCATCAAATCAGACAGCTCATCGATGATCACTACAATGTACGGAAGCGCAGGCTTCACACTCCCTGGAGGGGTTGCTATTTCGTTGTATCGTTCAACATCACGGGTGCCCACTTTTGTGAATTTTTCATACCTTGATTCCATTTCTTTGATTGCCCATCTAAGGGCAGACGAAGCCTTCTTTGGATCTGTGACGACAGGCGAAATCAAGTGCGGCACCTGAGACCATGCCGAAAGTTCCACGCGTTTGGGATCAATAAGCAAGAGCTTGACCTGGTCAGGGCGAGATTTAAACAATATGCTTGTAATTATTGAGTTTATGCAAACGCTTTTTCCTGTACCTGTGGCTCCGGCAATGAGCAGGTGAACGCACTTGTCCAAAGTGGTAACTACCGGCCTCCCGGAAATATCTTTGCCAAGGGCAACTGTCAAGGGAGAAGCGCTGCCTCTGAATTCTCTCGACTCAAATACATCCCTTATGTGAACTATTGAGACATCTCTGTTAGGCACCTCGATTCCAACAGCTGACTTGCCGGGGATAGGCGCTTCGATTCGCACGTCTTGAGCTGCCAGAGCAAGAGCCAAGTCTTGCGACAGGTTCACTATGCTGGATACTTTTACTCCCGGGCCGGGCTGTAATTCGAAACGGGTTGCGGCGGGGCCTCTGGCAACGTGTACTACCTTAGCTGCCACTCCGAAGGAGAACAGGGTCTTTTCTATTATCCTGGCCCTCTCCTCAAGTAGCTGGGAGTGGCGCACACGCTTTCTGGGCTGGGATTTTTCAAGTATGTTGAGAGGTGGCAGCTCGTAGAATATGTCTTCGCTGAGAGGGGGCTGCTCCATTCCGGCAGGAATCAGGCCTTCCTCGTCTCTCCGTTCTGCCGGTTCCTCGTGATGTGCAGGTGCATCAGCTGAATCTGATTTTGCCAGGCGCTTTTGTATTTGTGAGACAGTGGCAGAGAACGGGCTTATTTCCTCCTCTTCGAAAGGCGCTTCGGGCTGGGTATCTTGATGTTGTACCCCGAAACTCTCCAAGGCTTCATATTCGATATCTTCTTCAGGCGGGCCCTGGGCCCGGAAAAGGCCTGCAAAGAAAGTTTGCACTTTACGCCAGGCAGTTAACCACAGTAGCCACAGCAGGCTGAATGGTGTATATCCTGATTTGTTCACCAGCATGCACAGCCCTGACCAAAGCCCCAGGGCAATCACTGCTATTGCCCCAAAACGGCCAAGGGACACTCTCAAGAACCAATCCAGTGCTGCGCCTACAAGGCCTCCGCCTGCTCCCATTTTTGCCATATCAAAGACGTTATCCCAGGGGATCTTGATATCGTGCCACAGGGCGGCTCCCATCAAGAGTAGCACCCAAAGCCCTCCAATAGGCCTTGGAACGGTATTGCTGGGTTTGGCTATCTTGAAAAGCGATGTTAGGACAATTAGGAAACACAAGTACATGGCCAGATCTCCTGCTATGGATGCAATATGCCGTGCGATCCAAAGGGTAAACGTAAGCGCCCATCCATGCCCGGTGGGTTTCGAGGTTGACACCCCAAGCGCTGTCACGAAAAACACCCCCAAAACAAGAGTGGCTATCCAGGGCCATCTTGTGGGTTTCGAGTCGTCGTGTTGGTTCTTGCCGGGCGTATTTGCTCTTTGTCTCTTTGCCAATGATAACCCTCCAACAAGCTTCTCTATAGTGTTCTCGTATTACATTGCACCCTGTTCAAGTTGAATTTCATATCAGGCTGCAAAAACTCCTTCTTTTGGGCCGAAAATAACCTCAAGCCGGCTAAACGGGTGAGGTTATGTATCCTTAGTTTACAGCATAAGGCACAACGATCAAGTGTCCTGGGAGGAGATTGGGCCTGATTTGCAGAAACAACCTGGAACCGGAGGTGTGGCATATGGCAGATGCAAACAAAGGTTTGATTATGGTGTATACAGGAGACGGCAAGGGAAAGACAACTGCAGCTCTGGGGTTGGCGCTTAGGCAGATAGGTTGGGGCAAAAAAGTGCTGTTTCTTCAGTTCATGAAGGGGCAGGGCAATGTATACGGTGAAAGGATCGCAGCTGAGAAATACTTGCCGCTTTTGAGAATAGAGCAGTGTGGGCGGGATGAGTATGTCGATCTTTCAGACCCTGATTCCATGGATAGGGAGCTGGCCCAAAAGGCCCTGGAAAGAGCAGCCCAGGCCATTGAATCCGCCGAATACGGGCTTGTTGTGCTTGACGAGGTTTGTGTAGCTATGGCTTGCGGATTGGTTTCAACGGGCCAGGTTTTGGATCTGCTGGCGGATATGCCTGAGGGTACGGATCTGGTGCTTACCGGAAGGTATTGCCCCCAGAAAATCTTGGAGGCGGCTGACATGGTGTCTGAAGTAAAAGAAGTTAAGCATCATTACACCCAAGGGATAGCGGCAAGGGAAGGCATAGAGTTTTAGCCCGTGGATATTGGCTGTAATACTGGGAAAAGGGGGAGAAGGAGTGAAGAAGCCGGATTTTTCCAAATACCCTGATTACGAAGAACTACAGGCTATTCTTGAAGAGATGGTGTCACAAAAGCCTCAACTGGCAAAGTTGTACTCAATAGGAAAGACACATGAAAAAAGAGATATATGGGTTGTGGAGATTACAAACACACAAACCGGCGCCGCGGAACTAAAGCCGGCTATGTACATAGACGGAAACATCCATGCAGGTGAAGTTACAGGGTCGGTGGTATGCCTTTACACCATTTGGTATTTGCTGTCCGGGCATGGCAAGGATACGTTTGTCACTGAACTTGTGGACAAAAAAGCATTCTATATCATTCCCAGGATCTCAGCCGACGGGGCGGAAGTTTACTTGCACACACCGTATTCGCTAAGATCCAGCACAAGAGAGTACCCTCCATGTGACACGCTCGAAGGGTTGGTTGCAGAGGATATAGACGGAAACAGTTTGATCCTTCAAATGAGAATAGAAGACCCTGACGGTGAATGGAAGGTTTCCACTCAAGATCCTAGGCTGATGATCAAACGTGAGCCCTGGGACACCCAGGGGCCGTTCTACAAGGTCTTTACTGAAGGCATAATCGAAAATTGGGACGGCAAGGATGTCAAAACCGCTCCCCCGAAATGGGGGCTTGACATAAACCGCAACTTCCCTGCAAATTGGGTGCCCGAAGCAGAGCAAAGGGGTGCGGGGCCGTATCCCCTTTCTGAGCCTGAAACCCGGGCTGTGGCCGATTTCATTGTGGGGCACCCAAACATAGGCGCGGCCATGGCCTATCACACAACCATGGGCGCTATTCTGAGGCCTTCATGCACTAGGCCTGACGATGGGTTGCCCCGGCTTGACGTGGATATATACAAAACCATAGGCCAAAAAGGGACGGAACTTACAGGGTACCCCCATGTATCAACTTACGAAGAATACACTTCCGACAAGAGCCGTCCCCTAAGAGGTGTGTTTATGGATTGGCTCTATGAGCATATGGGGGTCATCACATTTTCTACTGAGCTTTGGGATGCACATGTGAGGGCGGGCAACAAGCTCTTTTCCATGTCCAGGATGTCTGAGGAATCTCAGTTGAGCCTTCTGAAGTGGAATGACAGGGAACTTTCAGGCCAGGGGTTTGTAGCATGGCATGGCTTTGACCACCCCCAGCTGGGACGGGTTGAAATAGGAGGATGGAAGTCCAAATTTGTGTTGGTTAACCCGCCTCCCCAATACCTGGAGCCGGAATGCCACAAGAACTGCCTGTTTACCCTGTACCATGCGGCATGCTTGCCTGAACTGGCAGTGGAACTTCCTGTGGGTGAGAGAATTGCACCGGAGATCTACAGAGTTTCAGTTTGTGTCAAAAACAAGGGGTTCAAACCAACAAACACGAGCCAGCAGGCAATTGAGGTTGGCAGGGCTGACCCGGTAAAGGTTGAGATTTCAGGCCCGGGCATTGAGTTTATCCTGGGGAAGCCGGCGGAGGAAATTGGACACCTCCATGGGTTGCCGGCCGGAAACATGAGACACAGTGGTGATGCGGCAAGCAAGAAATATTTGGAATGGGTAATCAGGGCACAAGAAGGTACCCGGTTGAGCATCGTTGCCAGGTCGCAAAGGGCCGGAACGTCAACAGCTCATGTGGTTTTGGAGTAATGGGGGGAAGGAAATGAACTTGAGGTTTGACAAATACCATACCTACAGGGAAATCACAGAGTTTCTGCAGTCCTGTGTTTCAGCTTACCCTGGTTTTTGCAAGCTTGACTCTATTGGAAAGTCCCTTGAGGGCAGGGATATCTGGATGCTTGAAATAACCAACAGGAAAACCGGGCCAGGTTGTGATAAGCCTGCTGTTTATGCCGACGGCAATATCCACGCCGGGGAGGTCACAGGGGCCGAAACAATTCTATGGGCTGTAAAGCACCTGCTTGGAAACTATGATAAAGACAGGCGGATCACGTATCTGTTGGATACAAGGGTTTTTTACTTCATCCCCAGGATTGCCGTTGACGGTGCGGAATATTACCTCACTACCCCGGATGTGTTGCGATCGAGTGTGCGCCAATGGCCTGATGCATATGATGACAAACCGGGCCTTTGCCCTGAGGATGTGGACGGGGACGGCAGAATCCTTTTCATGAGGAAAGAAGATCCTGACGGCGGTTGGAAAATATCCGGCAAAGACCCCAGGCTTATGGTACGGCGCGGCCCGCATGAATTGCCTGAGCCTGGCACTGCTTATTACCATGTTTACATTGAAGGCATGGTCAAGGATTTTGATCCGGGTCTTCCTGTAGAAAAAGCTCCGGAAAAGCACAGCCTTGATTTCAACCGTAATTTCCCAACCAACTGGGCTGTACACACTCGGCAAAAGGGGTCAGGCGATTATCCGTTTTCGGAACCTGAAATGAAAGCTGTTGCTGATTTTTTCGTTTCACATCCCAACATTGTGTTGTCAATGTCTTACCATACGTATGGCGGATACGTACTCAGGCCGTTTTGCTCACAAAGCGATACAGCCATGGATGTACAGGACCTGCAGATTTACCTTGCTGCCGGTGAGGTTGCAGAGGACGTTACCGGGTATCCGTGCAAGTCGATTTACCAATGGTTTACACGGGATCAAACCAGGCCATCGGTGGGCAGCGCTCTTGAGTGGGCTTATGAGACATTGGGGATTCTTGCTCTTGCCACTGAACTTTGGGATATGCGGGGAAGGGCCGGCCTTCCTAAGGAGCCTGCACATACTCGCCAAGCTGTGACCTGCAAAGAGAGAGAGGAAGAAGAACTAACCCTTTTGAAGTGGAATGACAAAGTTATGAACGGAACGCTCTTCATTAACTGGTATGAATTTGACCATCCCCAGCTTGGCCTGGTGGAAATAGGAGGATGGGAGCCCAAGTTTGGACGCGATAATCCTCCGTTGTGCTTTTTGGAGGAAGAGTGCCGCAAGAACGGCCTTTTTATCCTGGACCTCGCTTCCATGGCTCCCCGGCTCGCTATTGAGAAAGCTACTGCCAACCCTTTGGGAAATGGTTTGTACAAGATAGACGCAGTAGTCAAGAATCAGGGCTACCTGCCCTCGCACGGCACTTTTTCAGCGCTCAAAATGAACAGGGCCGAGCCTGTAAGAGCGGTATTGGACATTTCGCCCGGACAAAACCCTGAACAGCCTTTAGGCAGCCAAGGGGCAGGCATTGAAACGCCCGGTGAAACCACCCTTGTGGCCGGGAAAGCCCAACAGGAACTGGGCCACCTTGGAGGCAGGGCAGGGGGAGGCAGCTACAAAAAACGCGTATCCTGGGTTGTCAGGGGGAAACCAGGGCAACCGGTAACAGTTGCAGCCTATTCCTCAAGGGCAGGAAAAAGCCAGTGCGAAATAGTTTTGTAGATACTGGAGAAACCAACTGGTCACGATTCGCTCAATTGCTTCATCTTTGCATTGAGTGTTTCCAACTGGTGACTCAGTTGTCTCAACTGGTGTTCCGCAAGGGCTATGTAGAATTCCATTTCCTTTTGCCTTTCCGGAGCGCTTGCATTGAGCATTGTTTTGCACTCGCGGTAAATGTCCAGGGCCCTGTCCATTTCCCGCTTGAGTTTAGAAGATTCTTCTTGAGCTGCCTGGACGGTATCTTTTACAAATGAAACATCGGGGAGCAATACGTCCTGGTACCATTGGGCCTCCTCGGCATTGTCAAAATCGAGCATGACGCAAATTTGGGATTCGCTGTTGTTTACCGCTTGCACAAAAGACAACGGGTTTGGCATGGAAACACCTGCTGAAGTTGCCCTGAAGGGTTCATTGGGCCACAGCGCCCTCCGTCTGATGCACAGCCTGACTGCCACGTCGGCCCCTTTGAGGTCATTGACAAAGTGGACGCGGCCTACCTGTCCGGCAAGAAAACCCATCAGGTAACTCAGCAAAGGGTTTCTGATCACCATGAGACTGAAATTGTATAAAGCTTCAAGTTTCTTTTCTCTCGACACCAAGCCAATTGCCACCTCATGACTATTGTATCTTACTCTGTGACAATGGTGTTCATCTTTGGAAATTCAAACGGTTAACCAAAAGCGGCGTTCGCACTTAGTATTTCCCGGATGTACGCAAGGAGACTCTGCATGGCGTGGAGAACAATGAAACACAGGGATTGGCTCAGAAACCTGCAGTTTTCGCGATACTTCAGGGGTTGGGCACCGGGGATAGGTGATGTCAACATGAAATCAAGGTACCTTCTTGTTCAAAAAGCCGAGGCTGCCCTCATTGAGGAGAAGGCTGAGAAATTGTTCGGCATTACCAGGCTCCTGGATTCTTATGTGTCCGGCGATTTCAATGACATTATCGCGCTTTCAGGCAAAGCGGGGAGCCGTCAACACAAGATTGCCGTTTTGAATGCAGCTCTTGGGCCTTTTGTGGATATGGTGTCTTTATCCTACCGTGGAGTGGGGGCAGGGTATTACTCCAAAGAGCTAGAGTCCATAGTTGCATATGGTCCGAGTGAGCGATTCGGTTCCAAGGTGGGGATGGATCTTGGCCCGGATCACCTTGGATGGCAAGCTATGGCGTCGGGCAAGGAGACTGTAGGAGTAGGTTCCATGGTTCGCGGTGAAATTATGAACTGCATGCGGCCCTTGGTCCGTAACGGCGAAGCAATAGGGTTTGTGTGGGCAAATGAAACATTGGAAGATGTGTATTCACAGATAAGAATGGGCGCCAGGGAAGTGTTCTTTTCAGAAAGCATCGAGCCGCTTCTTGGGCTTACAGGGCTGCTCTTATTCGCATCCCGGGTTTTACTGTTCAAAGAAGAAGGTTCACCCCAAAGCGGTTCCCGCCCTATAGTGGCAGGGCTGGAGAAACTCGAAAGATACATCAAACTGTTTCTTGACAGCTTGAGCCTTGCAGTTATTCTGGTTGAACCTGATGAACTCATAGGTTTTGCTTCATCGGGCATAAGAGACATATTGGGCATTTCTCCTGAAGAACTTGTTTCAGTGCCTGTAAGGGATATGCTGCGCAGGATCGGGGTTGATCCCTATTTTGCCCTGGATGACCCTGTGAAAGGCGCCAGGAACAGGTTTGCCAATGTTACTGTAGTTGCCGGTGATACCGAAAAACTGGTTACCATGGTGACGACTGCAGTGAGCACGTCTTCACGGTTCGCCCCAGTGCCGGAACTGTCTGATAACCATGGCCACATAATCATAATGGAGGACCTCAAAGAAGCAAGGGCTCAGGAGGAACGTCTAGAGCGGATAGAAAGGCTGGCAGCAGTTGGCGAACTGGCTGCTGCCATTGCTCACGAAGTAAGGAACCCCCTTACCGTTGTAAAAGGTGCAATTTCGCTTGTACCTGAACGCCTGGGTGACCACGGTTTTTTGCGCAAAGTTTCCGGGATAGTAAGCGAGGAGATCGAGAGAATAGACAGAACCATTGATTCTTTGCTGAATTTCTCAAGGTTTTCGCAACCTCAAATGTCTCAGGTAGATGTGATACCTATTCTCAAGCGTGCCTGTGACGTAATTTCACCTTACGCTACGATGAACAACATTCAGGTTGAGTTTGCGCCGCCGGGGTTGATTCCGGAAATCATGGGCGACCCGGATCATCTTGTGCAGGCCTTTATGAATCTGTTCCTCAATGGGATACAATCTATGCCAAATGGGGGAAACCTCAGGGTGACAGCATACTGGGTTTGTGATTCAAAGTACCTCACCGTGGCGGTTGAAGATAGCGGCATCGGCATATCCCTTGAACACAGGCCGCATATTTTCGATATGTTCTTCACTACACGGAGGGGCGGAACCGGCCTTGGCCTTCCGCTGGTACAGCGAATTATCTACGAGCACCAGGGATTTCTCGAGGTTGATTCGGCTCCCGGCAAAGGCAGTTGTTTTTCAATCAGGCTGCCTGTAGTGGATGTTTCAGGATGAAA
>DUTL01000036.1 GCA_012842105.1 Candidatus Fermentithermobacillaceae bacterium
CCCATGCTGGATACCTTGCCCTGAATACCCTTTTTCTCAACTGTGAACAAGAAGTATATCAAGGCGCTGAAAGTCCCGACAACATATATCATATTGGAGACACTCTTCCACCAATCGCCTGCAACCCATAGGGGTAGAAAAGTAGCCCGGATCTGGTCGATGAACATGGGCTTAAACTGCGTAGTCAAGAAATACGCTGACCCAATCCCCAACAAGAAGCAGATATGGTACCGGCTAACCCATGCAATGGGCCTTATATACCTGGTGTAAATCATAAGGCCTATGATTATGGGAAATATATACCACCATTTTCCTTCCTCCAGAATTCTTAACTGGAAGCTCGGCCTTATATACTGAAACCACTGCAATGCTACTACATAGCCGGCGTACAATCCTACATAAGTGTTCTCGGCAAAACGGTATGCCGGGTTATCCTTAAATACCACTGAAAGCAGCAATATCGTGAAAATAGCATTGAGCCAGGTGCCTAACAATTCCACGGTTTTTCACCTCCCGCCAGCCCTTATGGCCAAACTTACGTTATTTTTCACGGGTCAAGAGATAACCCAGGTTTCCTAGAATAATGAATACTATAATCAACGCGTGAGAAAACGACTGCGCATCCATACCGGCTGTAGCGCTACCGGGGTTTCCAACCAGGACCTCGTATTCAGCTGCCCCTTTCATGCCAAGCACACCCGCATGAACCTGCCTGGCCTGAATCAACGGCATCAATTCAGGAACACTCACGGATATAGTCGACACACACAAAGGAATATTGTGGGGCGACGAAACGTGGGCGATATACTGTCTTTCACCTGGAGTGCCGGTAACAAAAATGAACAATGCGTCTGTGTCCTTGATGGTCGGTGCTTCATTCAGAAGGGGCAGGGTCTTAAGGTCGTTCCCGTAATGGTCCCGGCCCACTGCTGCTTCATATATGCTGGAAAGCATCTTTTGGAGCAGCACCTCGCCACCTGGTTTATAGCCTACGTTAATCCAGTCTACTCCGTACTCCTTGTCAGGAAATTCTTCCTCTACGATGGAGAAAGCCGTATCGGCCATATCGCCGGCCATAACCCACATGCCTGCGCAAATGAACCGCAGGTCTTTCCTGAACCCCTGTCTCACCAGCGAATGAGCTGCAGGCATCAGTTCAGGAATTCCTCCGGCAGAAAAGTCAAAACCCAGATACACAATGCTGCCGGAAGGCAGTGCGTCGATAAAGTCATATACCCTCTGAGTTTCGGCAGTCGGCACAATAGCAAGCCCAACAGGCTTTATAAGTGACAGTGCAATTACCAATATCATTAGAGCGTATATTATTCGCCTGTCGATGTTAGCTAGTTTTTGCCACACAATGATTCACCTCCTTATCGTAAACTCAATATTAATCACCGGTACCACCAAGGTGCGCACGTTCAATTCCAACAAGAATCCTCAAAGCAGTGGCGATACCGCCAAGAGTGGCCCCAATTTGGATACCTCTCATACCCGCAGAGTTAGGCACGTTCAAAATCCACTCGGCTGTGTCTCCAATCCAGTCGCCAAGCAGAACTGTGCCCAGCGGAACCCGGCCGAGCATCATGACTACGGCGGCAACAAGAAGAACAGCAGCTTCCACATTCCTGACTCTGAAAGCTCTGTACGCAGCAGCGCCGATATAGAACACCAGAGTAGAGTAAACAGTTGCATTCATCGGTGCAATGAGGTTGTTATACATGAATTTCCAGCCTTCGTGGTCTGCGCTCTTGGCTACTAAAATACCAAAAAACGCCATGCCAAACATGCAAATCATTAACCACAAGCTGTACTGGTATCCTTCACGTCTTTGCTGAACCCGCCTTCCGTGAATCTGGGTCAGGTTAACTACACCCACTGCAATTGCCCACGCAGACACGACCAAGAACCAGTCATCTACGTAATTTTTCCCCGTTGTAAGGGCCGGAACGCCACCCACAAACATGGCTATTACTATGAACAACCCAAAGGCTAATCCGATTATAACTGGCAATTCTTGTTTCAACAGTTGTCCCCCCTCTCATGAAACACTTCAAAACATGAGCCCAAATACAGGATACTCAGTGTTTGCATAAGCTCACTTGCCCATGATGTCTTTCAATACTGACACGCTAGCTGTCTGCAAAAGAACACCAAGTACTATGCAAACTGCTGCAAACATCTTGCCCCAGTCTTGAACCACAAGGCTGCCCATGAGGATAGGCTCCCTGGTGAGGTACGCACTTGCTGCGTAGAGTTCTTCTCCAATGAGGCAGTAGTCACAAGCTGCAACAAAGAAAGGAATCTGGTGAGTGTTCGCAGTTCCGGCAATCTGAATTGCCCCGGCAGTGGCGCCGACTTCGGCGAAAATCAGGGACTCTGCCCAGAAAGCGCCAAGAAGGAGGTTGGCTGCCGGTTTCTCACGATACATGATACCCGTAACACCCGTCGCATAAGCAAACTGGTCTTCAGAAATGAACCGGACGTTCTCAACCTTAAAATTGGCGATCTTGCCTTCTTGGACAAAAGCCTGCTTCACGATTTCTTCAGCAATGGGATAGACTACTGTACGCCGGTTAGTAGCAATAATGTCAGTATCGTATTTAGCACACTGGCGCGCCACGTAACTCAGAATGGAAAGCCCTGCCAAAGTCTGGGCTTCGTCAACACCTGCTATGCCCGGTGAAAAGTGAACAGGCCTGCCCATCTCCGTACAGCGTCCAATGGCCTCGTCAAGCGCGTCCAGCCCGGGAACCTGATACAATTCAGGAATCTTTATACCTTTCCGCGCTCTGGAGATCATTGTCAAAACACCTATGCAATAGATCAGCTCTGCGATAAATGAAAATATCTGTCCTTGTGCAATTGTCATGGTTTTTCACCTGCCTTTCAAATAGTTGTTTGTTTTCCGACAATACCCTGTTTTCAACCGATTACAAATGTTCAGGGTAGTCTTTGTATTCTGCGCCGAATGGAAAAATCCTTCTTTGTATAACAGGTTTTTTGCTCCAAATGTCCCGCTCATTCCAAACTCGGGCACAGACTGTAGCCTCCTCTACCCTATTAGCAATATATTCTGTGGCAGACTAGAGCAGAATCGTGTTGATAAGGAAAACATAGGTGATTGCGCAGGGTTGAAAGCACTTGAGCAAGCCTGGACACGCGGGACCTGTATTGGGTGCTAGATGAGTGAACCGGGTTGGTGGGCGCAGGCCTGTCGTGCAAACCCCGTGTAGCAGGCGCGTAATGGAGGCCAGATACGTGAGCCAGGTTATGATTAGAAGAGCGGTAGCCGCCCCGGATATACGGGCCTTGAAGCATCCAACCCGGTTGAACTATTGAGCCTTCGACCCTGTGGCACCATGACTTCTCATTATCCGCTTCATTCCATGAGTAGCTTCTACTCTTCCATCAGACATAACCCATATGGCTTCGACTCCGTCGAGGGTTTCCGCAAGAGATCTGCTCTCTTCATATGGAAGCAAGAATAAAGCAGTTGACAGAAAATCAGCAGCCCCGGAATCTTCAGCCATTACCGTAACAACACGGTAATGCTCTGCGGGCATGAAAGTCTGGGGGTCAATAAGATGGTGGTACACCTTGCCGTTCACGGTGTAATACCGCTGGTAATCACCACTGTTTGCCACTGAGGCATCGTTGACAAATATCACATCAAGCAGGTTATTCTCTGACAGGATCGATTGGCTGGGATCGTGTATGCCTACGCCCCACCGTTCACGTACGCCATCCAAGGGTTTCCCGATCGTACGTATTTGCCCGCCTGAACTTATCATTGCCGATTCAAGCCCTTCGGCTATCAGTTCCTGTACTACAAGTTCAGTGGCATAACCTTTTGCCACTGCTCCGACATCGAGGTTCATATCTTTATCTGCCAGAAAAACAGTGCTGTTTTCAGTATCGACTATTACCTTATCAATATCAGTATGGTTTGCAGCTTCCTGTAACGCGGCCAACGGAGGCAGTTGGGCATTATCTGGATCGTCAACCCCTTGCCGGCGGTACTCATGCCATAGGCGCAACACGGAACCCATTGCTATGTTAGTTTGGCCACCTGTACGCCGGTACCAATCCCTGGCGAAAACGATCAGATCGATTATCTCCTTGTCTACCTCGACGGGCCTAATGCCTGCATTATCGTTGATTGTTCTTATGTTGTTGATGCCTTCATAACTGTTATATATGTCATACAACCGGTGAAGTTCCTGAAAACGGGTGTTAATCTTTTCAAAATACAAGTCGAATTCCTGCTCAGTCCTGGTATACATGACTACGGTTACCACAGTGTCAAACGTGTTGAAGAAACTGTCAGTGTACTTGGTATACCGGGGTTTGTGCCACTGACAACCGGAAATAGCCAATACCATGAGCAACGCTACCGCAACCGGGTATCTCAACCGCAATATTACTCTTACCGTGGGTCGACTCATCTTTGTCACTGCCTTCTTTGGTGATCAGAACGCCGGCGGCCAGGCCATATATCAAAACCCCGAACATCCGGCGCCAATAAACCTTAATAGTCATACCCGGCTTCCGGATCTATTTGAAACTCCCCCATCGATGACGGAGGAGTTTCTTCAGTTCTATTCGCGCATCCTACCGCTGCACACTGCATTCTGTGGATCCTTCATAACAACTATCCTGCAACTCCTGTGAGTAAGCTTTCCCCGGCTATTTCGACTTTTTGTACGCCTCATCAACTGCAGCAAGATAGTCCTGAACCGTTACAGTAACCAAAGAAGTAAGTTCGGGTACATCCGGCACTGCCGGGTGGCCGGGGTCTCGTTCCTTGACTTTCAGCGCTTTGATCTCAGCCACTGTCTTGCCTACCATCCATTTTTCAAGTTCAGCAATCTGCTCATGCCATTCCTTCTTGATCTTCGAAGCTCTTACCATGTCGTATTCGTCTCCCAGTTCTTTCTTCGACCTGGCTTGAGCAGTCTTATCTGATGCCACCTTGCCATCCTTATCGTATGCCACTTGCGTCTGTGCTACGTCTATTATGGCGTGCAATACCTTACCGTCCTTATCAAATACACCTGCGGCGATGGTGGTATCAACCTGTGCCTGAGGCAGGGTTTCCTTACCATCATTCATGGAATAGCCTCTGGACTTGGCTATGGATATTTCGGTGCCGAGCCCTATCTTAATGGCACCTTCAGGAACTTCAACAGCATTTTTATATGCCTCTTCAACAGCTGCAATGTAGTCTTGCACGGTTATGGTAACCAGAGACGTAAGTTCAGGTACATCTGGCACCGCCGGGTGGCCGGGGTCACGTTCCTTGACCTTGAGGCTCTTGATCTCGTCTACGGTCTTACCAATCATCCAGTTTTCAAATTCGTTGATTTGCTCGAACCATTCTTTGCCTATTTTCGAGTTCTTCTTCATGCCGTATTCGTCGCCAAGTTCAACCTTGGTCTTGCCTTTCTCGGCCAAATCCGACACAACCTGAAGATCCTTGTCAAACTTCACCTGGGTCTGAGCATTATCTATAGTGGCCTTGACAACCTTACCGTCCTTGTCGAAAGCTACCACAGCAATTACGGTGTCAACCTGCGCGGTTGGAGGAACTACATTTCCGTCCTGGCCCTCTGTACGGTCTTTGGATTTTGCAATGCCGGTAATGTGCCCAAGCCCCATTTTTGCGATTGTGGGCTCACCAGATTCTTGGGAACAACCGGTTATGGACACCATAGCCAGAATAAGTACCAGAAGAAGTGGTGCTACTTTTGCTGCTCTTTTCATTATCCCTCTCCCTCCCAAAGCATGTCTTCAAACATGTCTTCCCTAGATCAATCTACCACTTAACCTGGGGTTTCATCTAGGAAAAGGGCATGTCCGACTATGTAAATCCATGCCTTTGTTCGGGGAGTTGCCCTGTCCAAATATGTAAATCGGGCCAGGGGCCAGATGGAAGGGACAGGGCAATGAGCGTGCCTATATCCTCGTCTGCACCAAGTTTCCCGACTCGTATCGCTTGAGTCCAAGGTTGAAGACGTAATTGGCTGCAAACAGAAAGAGAAATGACGCACACACAAGCCCTATAAAAAACAGAGGATCAAAGTTACGCACAACCTTGACAGGCGCCGAGTTAATGAATCCTGCGGGTATAAGAGTAAAGAGTACGACTTTGATTGCACCGTGAAAAATAGCCGAAGGGTACGTGGAAAAGTGGATAAGAGAGTTGAAGATCTGCGCTGCCATGTTCTCAGAGTTGCCTATGAAAAAGGCAAGTGACCCTGCCAGCACAGAAAAACCTATAAAGATACCTGCAACCAATACCCCTGAGACAAGGAACAGAAAAAGCGCCTGCAAAGACGGCCTGGCCAGCAAAACAAAGACCAGGGGGCCGAACAACACATCACCCAAGGCAGATACGTTAAC
>DUTL01000037.1 GCA_012842105.1 Candidatus Fermentithermobacillaceae bacterium
GCGTCCCATTGGGCAAACTGCCTGTAAGCCTGCGGGGGCTGAGTCCAGCGGAATAACCGTGGCTGGCGGCACGCTCATGCATAGAACTGCATGGAAGAGCCTGAAGGCCCGTGTGTTGCCACGCGGGAGCTCCACCCTGGGTGAGATTCTTTGGATGCAGGAGGTAACTTAGTGAAAACGTCAAACGTTCTTACAGACTACATCGAATTTCCCGGAAAATTGCCTGTGAAGCACAAGATCCTGTATATGCTGTTGGAATCACAAGACAAATTCCTTTCATGGAACGACATAGGCGACAAAGCCGGGATATCCGGGCCTGGAGTGCGCGGAAATATCAAGAACCTGCTTGACGACGGTTTCCCCGTAGAAACCACAACGGAAAGAGGCTGCAGAATTTCCGGCAAGCAAGATATCTTATTTCCCTCAAGAATTCACGAACATCTTGAAACACAGGTTCTGGGCAGGAAAATACTTTACACGCTCAGCACAACTTCAACCAACGATGACGCCAGGCTCGTAGCTAATGGCCATCCAGGCGGTACATTGCTGACATGCGAAACCCAGACCCAGGGCAAGGGCAGGTTAGGCCGGCAATGGGAGTCACCCAGGGGCGGCATATTCTTGTCACTCATACTGAAGCCTGAGATCCAACCGGCCAAAGTGCCGTCCTTGTCCCTGGTAGCAGGCTACGCCACAGCAAAAACCCTGCAGAGTCTTGGGTTGGACGCTCTGGTAAAATGGCCCAATGATGTTTTGGTGCATGGCCGGAAATTGGCAGGGATATTGTGCGAAATCAGCGCTGAACCAGACAGAGTGGCACATGTTATTGTAGGAATCGGCGTTAATGCCAATGTTTCAAAGACACGTATGCCTGGTCCCGTAAGAGAACGATCAACTTCCATACTGGATGAACTTGGCAAATATGTGGACAGAAACGTTCTAATAGCAGGGCTGCTAAACAATTTTGAAGCTTACTATTTCCGGTTCTTAGAATCAGGAATGCAAACCCTCATCCCTGAGATTCAAGAAATAATGGCTTATGTGGGAAGCCCTGTGATAATTCACAACACTGCTTTCGGCTCCGTTGAAACACAACATGGCATCCTCCGGGGATTAGACAAACACGGCAGGCTTCTCGTGCTTGCATCCACCGGCGAAATCAAAACCTATACAGCAGGCGACGTGTCACTCAGGCTAGAATAATCCCCTGCCGGCCAGGGACAGCCGGCAGGGGAAAACCAAAACAATGCCCTGAAAATACCGGAAGACGGCCTTAAGCTAATGACATCATGGCCCTGGCTCCGCGGTATGCTTCCAGGTAATCCTTTCCTGTGAATTCAACCGTTACAGGATCTATGCGGACAGCCCCTGGCATAATCGATGCCCCGTCTGCATTGCCTGATGTGTGAAACTGCAGCCTGACCGTGCTTGGCGCGGCAGGTACCAGCGGTTCATATTGTGCAAGGTTTTTCATGGCGTAAGCTACTTTTTCACGTATGAGTGACTGAGCCTTAACCGGGTGAATGCACATTGCGGAAAATTGGCTTCGCGGCTCTTTTACAGTCACCGTTTCCACTTTGCCAAGAAGTTCCCTGGCTTCTGCAACCACTTCGGAATCACCGGAAACAAATACCACAGGCACCCCGTAATACCCGGCTATGAGAGCATTCATGCCGGTTTCACCCAGACATTTTCCGTCAACCCAGTAATGAGATACCCTGCCTGTATATGTATGGTTAAGTACACCGGTTGACGAGGCCCGGGAATGATACCCAACAAGCAAAACCCCATGGAAATCAGGGCCAATTCCTTCCATCATAGACATGGGTTTTGATGAGCCTGTTATCAACTTAACTTCAGGATCCAGGTCTTCAATGATGATATTCCGCATTCCACCATGGGAATCGTTGATAACTACCTCACTGGCCCCTGCATCAAAAGCTCCTTTGGCAGCAGCATTGGCTTCCTTGGTCATGAGCCTTCGGAATCTCTCATAACCATCTTTGCCGTATTCAGTATGGTTCCAGTTGACTACTCCCGTAATGCCTTCCATGTCGACTGAAATGAACACTTTCATTTTAAAATGCCCCCTACCTTTCATTTAACATTGGCCGGTTACCCAATGTTACAGAATTCTTCGTCCAGGGCAAGTTTCCTGCCCGCGCCTTAATACCAGGCCTCTTCGCCTTGATCAGATGCCGGCAGCAACTTGGAAATCTTCAGCACCCTTATAAGACGTTTGCAGTGAAACTTGTTTGCAGGCGAAATACGATTAGCCTGTTTTTCCCGGTTAACTCAAGCATAAGGGGCATTTGCTAGCCATCTATCTCAACAACACCTGATCTGCTGGAAATGATCAATCTGTCGTTTTTTACATGGATCTTGACCGA
>DUTL01000038.1 GCA_012842105.1 Candidatus Fermentithermobacillaceae bacterium
AAGTTTGCAGTCGGGTCTGACCTTCCGTCTGCGAGAGTTAACGGGGTGGTGGCAACCATCAGAGAAATGGAGCTTATGGTTGAACTAGGGGCTCATCCAATGTCTGTGATTATGGCTGCCACAAAGGTCCCGGCTGAACTATGCGGGCTCATCGATGAAGTTGGTACCCTGGAGGAAGGTAAGTTTGCAGATTTAGTTGTGGTAGATGGATGCCCCTGTGAGAATATGAGAGTTCTCGAGGACCCGGTCTCAGTCATGAAGGACGGCAGGTGGGTTAAGGTTACAAAGGATATAGAAACGCCGGATCTTGGGGCTTGGTGATATTTGATGGCATCGGGTCGCATTCGGTGGCATTCGGGAGAACTCGTATCGTTTGGCACAGGATGCCAGGTTACCGGGCTGCTGGAGCTAAACTTTCGGCCATTATCTTGTTTTGTATGTGACGTGCTTCTAACCTAGACGCACTAACAGTAGGATCCTAGAATAAGTTGCAGGTTGACAGAGCAAATGCCCTCCTAACCTGCAGTTTGATTTTGGGTGAAACAATGGGACAGTCCCCGCGTTTCATTCAATTTGTGAAACGCTCGAACCGTCCCCGCGTTTCATCTGGAACGCTTCTTCCGCGCTATCTATCTCGGTGAAACGCTAGAACCGTCCCGGCGTTTCATCTGGAATGCTTCCTCCGCGCTATCTACCTCGGTGAAACGCTAGAACCGTCCCGGCGTTTCAGGTTTTCCGTCGCGTTCGAGGACTAGGTAATAGCATATTACTTGTAGGGCAAACAGTGTGATGACTGTTATCCATGCCCAGGTGCTGCTCATTTTGTACATTACGCCGCCGATTACGCCGCCCACAGCCATGCCTGCAGAAGTAGCTCCTGTACCAAAACCATCCCAGGTTGCCCGGTATTCTTCGTCGACTGCTTCCATATTGATTGCCATTACAGCGGGTGAGGATATGTTACCGATCATAGAGATCAGCATTAGCAAGGTATAGACCTGCCACAATGTGTTTGCCCACAGAATTAACATCATGAGCATTGGAAAAATGGTTCCTGTGCTCAAGATGATACCCCGCCTGCCTTTTACGTCGGCTATTCTGCCTCCAATCAACATTACCAGGGCCGTTCCCAGGCTTGAGATAACGCTCAGCCCGGCTACTGCCTGATAAGCTGAGGAGAACTTGTCCATGACCGTGAATGGTAAGAGAATATTGGTGGCACCGTTGGCAAGCCCATTGGCCAGAAATGCTACGAGTAGGAATACAAGACGCCGGCTGTCGGAGTGCTGAAACATCTGCCGCCCTGCTTCGGCAAGACACTTTATTGAATATCCTCTGGTGTGCTGCTGGTGAGAGCTGGGGACAGTTTCAGAGCCTTCTCTTGAAGCAGACGGTGTATTGTCAAACCCGTTTACAGGTTCTTTCAGGGGGACAGCCAGGAATATAGCTAATACAGCCAGAACCAGGGCGAGAAGAAGCGGTGGCCTTACACCATACTGGTCGGCCAGGAAACCGGCGGCCAGAGGAGATACTACACTGGCAATCACGGACATGGTTTGATATACGCCAAGTGTTGTTGCACGGCTTTCTTTCACGGTATAGGCTGCGATAAATGCGGTCCGGGCAGGGCTTTGTACGATTGAAAGGCCCCGTACCAGCGATACCATGACCAGCCCTATGAAACTCCTTGTAGAGAGCAATAGGACAATAACCGCGCAGCGTAAAAGCTGCCCTGCCGTATACATGTTCTTGCGGCCCAAATTATCTGCAAGAACTCCTCCGGCAGTAGCCACAACGGCTGAGGTTAGCTGCAAGACGAGATTGAGCCATCCTTGGGTTATCGATTCATACCCGAGGGTTTTGTACCATGGTGCCAGCAGCGACACAAAAAGCCCAACTGCCAGGGTTTCAACCATAATGATAACCATTAGCCTGCGCATTCCTGCTTCCATGGCGTCCCAGAATGCCTGAAGTTTCTGTATGGGGTTGACTGATTCAGTGCGAGCAGTCATTTGATTGCCTCCTCAATTCTGTTGAACAGGCGAAACCGATAAGTATAGATGGTAGGTTTTCGAAAACGAAACCAATTTCAATGTAAAATACTTGAGCCTTCAATATAATATACTCAAACGTTAAAAAAGCAAAGCATACATTTAAAGAAATTAATAATCTCCTTTGAAGCAAAGCATTGCCCGTGGTGGGCCAATCTTATCTTTTCAGGTGACACTCGGAGCTGTCACCGGGTGGGTGGTACCCATGGCTCATTACGGCACATATATGCTGTGGGCGGGACCAAGGACGGTTGTATCCTAAACGTTACTGCGGGAAATGAGTTTCACTATGGTTCTGTGTGGTGCACAGGTGAAGCCATTCCTTCTTCTACGATGTGCGATGGCGAGTGGATGGTGTCTTTTGCCGTGGTAAACTGCGGAGGTAGAATTGAAGGGTTTGTCAAACAGGACCATGGATTCTTTCTGGAGAGTAGGTCCGGGCGGTCCGGAGCATTTGAGCCGAAATGTCAGCCCTGGAAGGTCTTTTACACGTATGGAGTTGCTGGGCTGGGCCAGATTACACAATCTGGTTGCCGAGTTTATAAGTCTCCTCAGAACTATATGGCCCGTTTCAACCTCCGTTATAGATGCTGAACTAGAACCGGTTGTCAAGTAGCAGGTCGATGGCGCATTTCACAAGGCCTGTGTCCATAACCTGCCCGGACTTAAACCAGGGGTATGGTGCTGGCGTCGTTTCCACCCCTCATAGGTAGGCTAAGACCGCTCTATCGTCATCAACCCACCGCCTTCACAATTCTGTTTCCATCCCTCATAGGTAGGCTAAGACCACACACAATCATGCCTGCCAGCCCTAATCGCTTTAGTTTCCATCCCTCATAGGTAGGCTAAGACCGATTGCTACGCATGGGGAGCGAAGGTTGACATACGGTTTCCATCCCTCATAGGTAGGCTAAGACTATCCTCCTCCCTACCTTCCCTGGCAAACTTCCCTCGTTTCCATCCCTCATAGGTAGGCTAA
>DUTL01000039.1 GCA_012842105.1 Candidatus Fermentithermobacillaceae bacterium
ATAGGGCCTGGAGCCGCGAGGCATGGCAGCCAGTTTCCGAAAGGAGGCCTTTTGTTTGTACCGAAAATCATCGCTACTCAAGTACATATCTGTGATTATTGCCGTAATACTGGCCTTATCCGGGAGTATGTCCATAGCCCAGCATAGTTCCCTGCGTCAAGAATCCGGCGAACCTGAAGAGCCGGAGTTAATAGGGAACCACAGGGCATCTGCAGATGTCTCCAACCTCTCTCGGGGGCTTGTTAGGGTCAGGTACAATCAAACTGAATCCCCAAAAAAGCTCAAGGTTATCATCGAAAAAGATGAAGAACGATATATATATGACCTTGATCCCAGAGGGGAATTTGAGCCTTTCCCCCTTCAAATGGGTAACGGGAAATACTCATTAAAGGTACTTGCAGACGTTGTAGATAACAGGTATGCCACAATATTTGGAACACCTCTTGACGTAGAACTGGTAGATGAAAAAGCACCGTTTCTATCCGCACACCAGCTGGTAAAGTTCGATGAGAACTCTCAGGCGGTTGAATTGGCAAAGCAGCTTACCCAAAACGCCGAAACGGAACATGAAAAAATCGAAGCTATATGCAAGTACATAGTCAACAACATCACCTATGACTGTGACAAGGCAAAGACCGTAAAACCAGGCTACCTTCCCGACTGCGATGAAATCCTTGAGGTAGAAAAAGGCATATGTTTTGATTACGCCTCCCTGCTGGCAGCGATGCTCAGGTCATTGGACATACCGGCTAAACTAGTCACAGGTTATGTTGCGCCTGACTATCTGTACCATGCTTGGAATGAGGTCTATGTTGAAGGTACCGGCTGGATTCGAGTCACCCGGTTTTACTCCGCCTACAAAGAAGGCGAAGGGTGGGTGCGCATGGATCCTACCTTTGCCGCCGGTATGAAAGGATCGTCAAGGGGCTCTCAGTTCATAGGTGATGATAGCAATTACAGAAAGAAACTGGAGTATTGAACTTGATGGAAATAGTCAATAGAAGTAGGGGCCGTTAACATGATTGGACTGGAAAAGGCGGTTGCCAGGGCGGGTAGAAATGCACCTGCCAAATATGCATCATCAGGCCGGCTGGCATGGTTCTGCTATCAGTTTGCCGTTGCGTTCAAGGCAGGCATACCTGTTGCTGAAGCCATCTCTTTGATTGCCGGGGATGACGAGTATTTTCATGAGCCGCTTGGTGATATGGCCCAAGAAATTGAAGCAGGAATACAGCTGCACCAGGCACTTTCAAATCGAAACATATTCCCTCCGTATCTTGTCAGCATGGTAAAGATAGGTGAAAGGACCGGCGCTCTTGACAAGGTAATGGCAGCCCTTGCCACTTACTACGAGCACGAAGACAACCTTCGCAATGAAATCAAGGATGCATTAACGTATCCCCTCATACTGATTTGCATGGCCGGCGCCGTAGTTTTGCTTCTTACATCAAAAATTCTGCCGGTTTTCAATGACATCCTGATTTCCGCAGGTACAGATATGCCCGGAATTGCAAAAACGCTGATGAATGCCGGCTTGTTCATGTCGAGCAATCTAGCATGGCTATTAGGCGGCCTCTTTGCGATTATCCTCGCCGTTTGGGCCTGGAAATCCACACCCGCCGGCAGAAAAAACCTTGCCCGGTTCAAGGCTGAAACCAGACTGTTAGACGGGATATTTCTGAAGATATACGCAGCACGAATCAGCGCTGTAATGTGGTATGTGCTCGAAAGCGGGCTAAACGCCGGCAACGCCCTGGAGATGGCTGCTAAAGTTGTGGGCAACGAGTATATAGAAGAACGAATCACTTTTTGCAGGCAGAAGATCCAGCAAGGGGCAGATCTTGCCGAAAGTTTCGATTCCGCCGGGGCCTTTCCCGGCCGGTTTGTGAACATGATTCGGGTAGGGCATAAGACAGGCGAGCTCCCTGTGATGGCCCGAAAGATGGCTGCGATATACCAAGACGAGATTGACAGGGCGCTTCAAGGGGCAGTATCTGGTATCGAACCTGCCCTAGTCGCGGTTTTGTCTATAATAATCGGCATAGTTTTGATTACAGTAATGCTGCCCCTAATGCGCATAATGTCCTCAATAGGATAAGGGGGTAATGGCGCTTGAGAAAGAGAATTGATTATGGAACCTGTGTACAGGCAGTTCTCGCAGCCCTGACAGTGATATACTTTGCCGCGTCATGTTTTGGAGTAAGTACCTACCGGGAAAACTTGAGTGGCTCGCGAACAGAAGAAATCAGGCGCTCCATTGAAAGGGCAGCAGTTCAGTGCTATGCCCTGGAAGGGCATTACCCTCCTAACATAGAGTATCTTGAGGAAAACTACGGAATCAAGCTTAATGAAGACAAATACCATTACGAGTATGTTGTGTTTGCGTCAAACATAAGGCCTTCTATAAACGTGATTGAGAAGGTAGGTTCAAGGTGAACAACATCCCATTTCGCAAAGGCACATCAATTAACCTTGTAATTACTATGCTGCTGCTGTTCCTTTTCAGTATAGCTGCATTAGCGCTTGCTCTTTCCGCGGCCAAAGCATTCAGAGATATTGAGGCAGACAAACGCCGCATCTCTGAGCTCATGGTCGCACTGTCCTACCTAAATATGAAAATAAGGCAAAACGATTGTGAAAACGCAATACATATTGAACCAAACCCTTCAGGCGAAGGACAAGCTATCGTAATAACTGAAGTCCTGGATTCCGTAGCTTATGAAACCTGGATGTACTTGCAAGACGGCGAACTAAGAGAAGGTTTTGTCTTGAAAGGAGACGAAGTTACCAGAGATACGTCTTCCTTAATCGTAGAAATTGATGGCTTTGATGTTGCGTTTGAGCAACCATGCGGTAAATCGCCGAAGATAAAAATCAGTATTTGGCGCAACGGGCAGGGAGAACAAAGAGATCTTGCCCTGAGCCTTAGTTTGAGGGCATCACCTGGAAACGGGCTGTAACCTCTCCTGATTCCATGGGCTCTGGCTGTGGGAAGCAAGTTATTGAGGAGGGCGGCCATGCTGCCTGGCACAAAACCACAAAGGAAAAGTACATTTGCCCTGGCCGAAATCGTCTTGTCTGTGGCAGTACTAACAGTTCTGGCAGGGTTCACCGTTCATATGCTCATTTGTGCGAAAAACAACAACGCCAAATCCTACGACCTGTACAAAGGCATGTCCCATGCCATTAACGTAATTGAGGCGATAAAGGGTGTACCCCACCCTGAAGTTCTATCGGAAGAGGATTTTGAGCCCGGGGCGGTACTCTCCGGTAACGAAAACGGTTTCGTTCTCAGCATGTATTTTGACAAGACATGGGCTCCCATACCATCAACCGGTTCTCAGCCACAGCCATGCTACTCAGTCAAAGCTGAGGTAATGCCTTCAGAAACCGCCGCCAAGTATGCAGACAGCAGTAGTCAAACCTATGACATCAAAGTGTGCGTGCTGCGATTAATGCCCTATGTGCTGGAAAAGCACAAACAAAGTGAGATTCTTGTTATTGAGACTCTCAAGTGTTACATGGCTTTCGCCATTCCAGAGGGAATGATGCAATGAGAAACAGGAACTTGGGGAGGTTGGCAGGCGGAGGCTCATCAATACTTGTTGTCTTCCTAATGCTTCTCCTGGTAACCCTTGGAGTTCTTGCAATGGTATCTTCTGATGCGAATCTCAAGTTGGCCCGAAAAGGAGTTTCATGGATCAAAGGTTACTATATGCTTGAAGCAGGTGGTGAGGCCTTACTTGACACCGTATCACAAGGCCTGATTCATGCAGATAGCCTAAGGTATACTGAAGGCAATGCATTCGAGGGGGCTTTTGGCCGGTTGCTTGCAGATTACCTGGGGGAATACATGGACGGCGCCGGCAAAAAGTTGCCGTATGGAGCAGTTATCAATGAAATCAGAGTAGAGCCGGACGGTTCAGGCAGTGTAACAGTGACTGCCATGCTGTCCAGAGAACACGAATCTATCGATCAACATTTGCTGGTGCAAGCCATGGTATTTGCCGGAACCGGTGAATCGGATACAGGTGGTTTCCGAATATTACAGTGGAAACAGTACCAGGAGCCGTTTGAATATGAAACCAAACTCGAACTGTGGAAGTGAATGAAGGCAAAGTAGATCGCCAAGCATGAAGTTAAGGATGGGAAATCACATGACTGCTGTTTATGAACTGCTTAAGATAGCTGTAGAGCAAAACGCTTCTGATCTTCACATTACTGTTGGAGTCCCCCCTGTGCTCAAAATTGGGGCCGAATTCAGAAGGCTAGGCGACAAACCCCTGACTCCAAATGCCACAGCAAAACTTGTGAGGGAATTATTCCCCAAAGAAACGCTTTACCAGGAGTTCCAATCTGAACATGACAAAGATTTTTCATTTTCAGTGCCGGGCCTTAGCAGATTCAGGGTAAATGCCTTCAAGCAGCGGGGCTCCCTCGCGGCAGTAGTGAGAATCGTGCCCTTCCGCCTTCCTAATCCTGATGAGCTAGGCATTCCCCAAGCAGTTCAAAAACTGAGGAGCCTCACAAACGGCCTGGTACTTGTGACAGGCCCGGCAGGCAGCGGTAAATCAACTACCCTTGCCGCTATTGTCAACTTGATAAATGAAAACCGGGAATGCCACATATTGACCTTGGAAGATCCAATTGAATACCTTCACACCCACAAAAGGAGCATTGTAAACCAACGGGAAATAGGCGTTGACGCCCAAAACTATGCAAGGGCCTTAAGAGCGGCAATGAGAGAAGCCCCTGATGTAATACTCCTCGGTGAAATGCGAGATCTTGAGACCACATCAATTGCATTGACCGCGGCAGAAACAGGGCAGTTGGTATTTTCAACCTTGCATACAATCGGAGCCGCCAAAACCATAGACAGGGTAATAGATGTTTTCCCTCCGAACCAGCAGCACCAGGTTAGGGTTCAGCTGTCTACAGTGCTGCAAGCAGTGGTATCGCAGCAGCTAATACCGTCTGCGGAAAAGGGCTGCGTCCCTGCATTTGAGATTTTGCGGGCCAATGATGCCGTGAGGAACCTGATAAGAGAGAACAAGACTCCGCTCATAAGTTCGATTATTCAGACAAGCCGGTCGGACGGTATGGCCACCATGGACAACAGCCTTATAAGCCTGTTTGAAAATGGCCTAATCACCAAGCAAGATGCGCTTCTTTATTCAGTGGACAAGAAAGCCCTGGCCAAGCATATAGCCTGACCGGATCTCAAAAAAAGCTCCCGGGCCTACCCGGGAGCTTTTCTTAGCGTTACGATACAGGGTAATCAGAACCTTCGCCTTCCGCCGCCTCTTTGGTTTCCGAAGGATGGCCGTTGAGGCCTCTCCCTTGCTTCATTGACAGTCAACACCCTGCCACTCAGGGTTGACCCGTTCATAGCTTCGATAACGTTGTCGGCATCAGCTTCTTCTACCTCTACGAAACCGAACCCTCTGGAACGGCCGGTGTCCCGGTCAGTTACGACCCGCGCCGATATTACATTGGCATACGGGGCAACAGCATTCGACAGTTCATCATCTGTAACGTCCCAACTTAAGTTTCCAAAATACAACCTCTTGGTCATGATCCCACTCCTTCTAGTTATGTGGCCGGTCTTCTATCCAGGGTGCAATTTCAAGGGTTACACACAAACATCGACATAACCAAGAGATTGACCTGCGACGAACACAGCCTGCTATTAGTATACCTCTTTTCGAGGCGCGTCACCACCTATTGCCAATTATGGCCGTCATTGTCTTGCGCTATTCCAGAGGCTTGCTGAACTTGAGCCAACCGGCACGGCACTGCCACCTTGCCCTGCTTGCCTTGTCCAACATAAGACTCGGAAATCTCGAAGCGCATGACGCCTCCATACGTTCAGAGAGGCAATCTCAGTCAAAACAAAAAACCTGCCGTTTAGCAGGCCATATTTGGCGTTGGTAGCCCCAACGGGACTCGAACCCGTGTCTCCGCCGTGAGAGGGCGGTGTCCTAGGCCACTAGACGATGGGGCCATTAAGTTAATTGTTGGCTGGGGGAGGAGGATTCGAACCTCCGCAGACAGATCCAGAGTCTGTTGGCCTACCACTAGCCGATCCCCCAAACTCGTACAGCAGGTACGATTATACCATTAACCATAAAACCAGACAATATACCAAGAGCAAAATTGCAAAGCTATGCCACCAAGCAGGCTTACGGCGTGTATTCAGCTGCCTATTTCCGCCCATCTTACCGGATAAAATCTGCAATTTGCAAGTATTGCCCAAGATCATAGCTCAAATATGAGCCCCATGGCTGGAACTTAAGAACTGTAGTCAGCCGTTACTCCTGTTCTGAATCTACCTCTCCCACACTATGTCTTCAAGTGGCCGCAAATTCCTTAAGCCCCTGTCTTGGTCCGGGTATCCAACTGGTATCATTGCCACAGGACGTAAGTTTGGAGGTAATTCCAAAGCCTCTCGCACCGAAGTTTCCCGGAAAGCCCCAACCCAGCAGGTACCCAGTCCGAAGGAAGTTGCAGTAAGAAGGATGTTTGTAACTGCTGCAGCTGTATCCTGGATAAAGTACAAGGTCCTTCCCCTGTCCTCATACCGCTTACCTGCCACTTCAGCGTCTCCGCATACAACAATCACTACCGGAGCCTGAGCCAAGAAAACTTGATTTCCCGAAGCTTCCACTAATTTTTCTTTTACATCCTGGCTTTTGACCAATACAAAGATCCATGGTTGCCTGTTTCCTGCACTCGGAGCCAGAACTGCACATTCCATAATGGTTTTCAAGAATTCCTCCGGAATCGGCTTATCCTGAAACTTTCGTATACTGCGCCTGGCCTTTATTGCCTCGATAACATCCACTGTGATCGCCTCCTTACCTGGGCCGGCTAATGGGAGTCCCTCCCAGAGGCCTAATGCTGCATGTTTTCGATGTACTTGACAGCAGCTGTAAGCCTGGAAACTGACTCATCCTTCCCAAGTACATACATTAACTCAAACAATCCGGGGCCTACTGTTTTCCCGCTAAGTGCAAGCCTGGTTGGGTGAATCAACTCTCCGCCTTTTATGCCTTCGTCATCGATAAGATTCCTGTAAGCTTTCTCGCATGACTCAATACTCCAGTCAGATAGGCCTGAGAGTACCTCTGCGCCTTTTTCAAGCAATCCCGCAACATTTGGCTTGGTGAAGAATTTCCTTACACCTTTCTCATCGTAAGCACTGGGAAGCCTGAAGTAAAACGCAGACGCCTCAGCCAATTCTTCCAAGGTCCTTGCTCTCTCCTGCAGTGAAACTACAACCTTCTTAAGCCAATCCCTCTTCCCGGCCAATTCTTCTTCTGTGCCAAGCCCTGCGGCAACTGCGAAAGGCATGTACTTCTGTACCAATGCTTCCGGTTCAAGCTGCCTAATATACTGCCCATTCATCCAGGTGAGTTTTTGAACATCGTAAACCGCAGCAGTAGATGATACCCTCGACAAGTCGAATTCTTCTGCCATTTCCTCAAGGGTCATGATCTCTTTGGTAGCGTCAGGAGGAGTCCACCCTAGAAGTGCTATATAATTTACAATGGCCTCTGGCAGATACCCCTTATCACGGAACTCTTCTACTGTTTGTGCTCCGTGCCTCTTGGACAGTTTGGACCTGTCCGGCGCAAGTATCATGGGAACATGGCCGAATTTCGGCATAGGAGCTGACAAAGCACGGTAGATCATCATCTGTTTTGGCGTATTCGAAAGATGCTCGTCGGCCCTAAGAACATGGGTTATCCCCATTAGCCAGTCATCAATAACGCACGCAAAATTGTATGTAGGAAACCCGTCAGATTTCATTATTATGAAATCGGCAATTTCCTCATTCTTAAAGGAAACCTCTCCGTGAATAAGGTCGTTCACTACAGTATTGCCCTGGTCGGGAGTCCTGAATCTAATAGTGCTGTTCCGGCCTTCCCTTTCCAGCCTCTCCCGCTCCTCAGGGGTAAGATTCCTGCAC
>DUTL01000001.1 GCA_012842105.1 Candidatus Fermentithermobacillaceae bacterium
CTACAGAGCCACTGCCGCGGGTTTACAGGCTTGCAGGCACTCAACCGGCTCGGCTACAGAGCCACTGCCGCGGGCTCACAGGCTTACAGGCACTCAACCGGCCCGGCTACAGAGCCACTGCCGCGGGTTTACAGGCTTACAGGCACTCAACCGGCTCCGCTACAGAGCCACTGCCGCGGGTTTACAGACTTACAGGCACTCAACCGGCTCGGCTGGAGAGCCACTTCGAGGGATTTGCACGCTTGCAGACAGCGAACCGGCTCCGCTACAGAGCCACTTCGAAGGATTTACATGCTTGCAGACAGCGAACCGGCTCCGCTACAGAGCCACCCCGGAGAATTCGCAGACGTTCCCAACTGTTGCCTCCCTCGCCTTGCGATGCTTAGGTGCTTATCGCCAAAAACAGGTACGTCTTACAAAGTGACACGAAGACTGAAACATTTAAGACCGTCCCCAACGTTCCACCCCAATGTAACTGGCGCCTTGCCCGGCGTTGCCTGGTTTGATGTTTTGATGTTACTATATTGCCGAATAGTAACTCTATTCACTAATTTCAACATTGCGGAAATTATTCACAAAGAGAGGTGTCCCCATGGCTTTGGTAACGCTGACAATTGACGGTAAGCAGGTTCAAGTAGAAGAGGGAACGTCAATCTTGGAAGCGGCTAACACCGCCGGAGTTGAGATACCATCATTATGTTATCTCAAGGATATAAACGAAACCGGCAGGTGCAGAGTATGCCTGGTCGAAGTGGAAAGAGCCAAGACGCTCTTAGCTTCATGCGTGACTCCAGTAGCTAACAACATGGTGGTAAAAACCAATACGGATTTTGTGCGGCAAACAAGGCGCAATGTACTCGAACTCATTCTATCAAACCACCGCACCGACTGCCTCACGTGTGAGAAGAACGGAGAATGCAAGCTTCAGGAGTACGCCTACGAGTACGGCCTGGAAGACCAACGATTTCCTTCAGACCGAACTACACCGGAACTGGACGATACCAACCCCTTTTTCATCAGAGACTTGAGCAAATGCATTCTATGCGGACGGTGCGTAGCCGTTTGCAGTGACATTCAGGGACAAGGCGCCATTGGCCCAATAGGCAGGGGCTATGAAACCAAAGTGGCGCCCGCGTGGGGAGAACCGTTGGAAAACTCTCCTTGCGTATTTTGTGGCAACTGCGTGCAGGTTTGTCCTGTGGGGGCCCTCACTCCAAAGCAAAGCATTGGGCAGGGCCGCTTTTGGGAGATCGAGAAAGTCGAAACTACGTGTCCGTACTGTGGTACAGGATGCCTCATTTACCTGCACGTTAAAGACGGTAAAGTAGTAGGGGCCTCAGGTGCGGACGGCCCTGTCAACAAAGGGTTCACATGCGTGAAGGGTAGGTTTGGCCTGGACTTTATCCATCACCCGGACAGGCTTAAGGTGCCGTTAATCAGAGAAGACGATGGGTTTAGAGAAGCCTCGTGGGATGAAGCCCTTGAACTCATAAGTTCCGAACTCGGCGAGTTGGTACATAATCACAGCCCTGATTCGGTAGCACTTTTCAGCTCTGCCAAGTGCACAAACGAAGCAAACTACCTCATGCAGAAACTTGCCAGAGCCACTCTCGGTACCAACAATGTTGACCATTGCGCCAGATTGTGTCACGCTTCAACTGTTGCAGGGCTTGCCGCAAGCTTCGGCAGCGGTGCAATGACCAACTCCATCCACGAAATAGCAGACGCCAGGGCAGTGTTCATCATCGGTTCTAATACCACTGAAAACCATCCTGTAATCGGTATTCAGGTAAAAGAAGCAGTCAAGAGAGGCGCCAAACTTATCGTTGCAGACCCCAGGAAGATTGAACTGGCTCAAAAAGCACATATTTACATGCAGCACCGTCCCGGTACCGACGTCGCCCTTCTCAACGGCATGATGAACGTTATCATAGAAAAAGGCCTCTACGATAGGCACTTCATCGAAACAAGAACTGAAAATTTTGAAGCCCTTAAGGAATGTGTAAGCAAATATACGCCTGAGCGCGTATCTGAAATAACCGGCGTTCCGGCTGACGGTATTATCAAAGCTGCAATAGCTTACGCAACGGCAGATACGGCCAGCCTGATCTACTCAATGGGCATAACCCAGCATTCCACCGGAACCGACAATGTGCTTTCAACTGCAAACCTGGCCATGCTCACCGGTAATCTAGGCAAAAAAAGCACCGGGGTCAACCCTCTTCGCGGGCAGAACAACGTTCAAGGAGCCTGCGACATGGGCGCGCTTCCTAACCTTTTCCCGGGTTATCAGGCGGTCACCGACCCTGCCATTCGAGGCAAATTCGAAAAAGCATGGGGACGCGAACTCCCGTCCAATCCAGGCCTTACGGTAACTGAAGCTATCAACGCGGCCTACGATGGCGATCTCAAGGGCCTGTATATTATGGGCGAAAACCCGATGGTGTCTGACCCGGACATCAACCACGTGAAAACCGCACTCAAAAACCTTGATTTCCTGGTTGTGCAAGATATTTTCCTGACGGAAACAGCCAAACTGGCAGACGTAGTGCTCCCTGCGGCTTGTTTCGCAGAACAGGAAGGAACCTTCACCAGCACGGAACGTAGGGTCCAGCTTGTAAGAAAGGCTGTTAACCCACCAGGCGAAGCAAGAACTGACTGGGAAATCATTACTGAGATATCGAACCGTATGGGCTACCCGATGAACTACGCCTCGCCAGCCGAAGTACTGGATGAAATCGCTTCCCTTACGCCCATCTACGGAGGGATAGTTCACAACCGGTTGGCCGGCGACGGGCTCCAGTGGCCATGCCCTGAGAAGGACCACCCGGGTACGCCATGCCTGCATAAAGGTAAGTTCTCTCGTGGGCTTGGGCTGTTCACCGCTGTTGAATACATCCCGGCGGCAGAACTTCCCGATGAAGAATACCCGTTAACGCTCACAACAGGGCGGATGCTTTACCACTACCATACAGGCTCAATGACCCGAAGGGCAAAGGCTTTGCACGCCCACAGGCCTGAAGGTTACATTGAGATTCCGCCGCAGACTGCTGAAGGCCTGGGTATTTCCGACGGAGAGATGGTCCTGGTATCTTCACGCCGGGGCAAAATCAAGGTTAAAGCCATGGTTACTCCGCGGCCGGCGCCCGGTGTGGTATTTATGCCGTTCCACTTCGCTGAAGCGGCAGCCAACGTGCTGACTAATCCGGCTTTGGATCCAAAG
>DUTL01000040.1 GCA_012842105.1 Candidatus Fermentithermobacillaceae bacterium
ATCGCCGTTGTCCGTCTCAACCCACTTGTCGATTAGCCATTTGTGAGTCCTGGTGAACTCGGTATTCACCGTCTTGGTGACCGCCAACTCTTCGTCCAGCTTGTTTACCTTCAGTACCACGCTGTCGTTCTGACCCGTCTCCACGATGGTCGCCGTGTTGTTGAAGGTCAGGTGCTGCTCGCCGCTGTAGTCCGGCCGCTTGAACTCCTTGCTGTAGTTGAACGTGTCGCCGTTGGGAGCAGTCACCGTACCCAAAGCCACCGTGCCAAACAGGTCGCTCAAGTCGCTGATGTGCACCGTTTCGTTGACCTCAGAGGCCGGGGCTCCCCAGACGATGGCTTCGGTGTCACCGTAGGTGTCAACCTCGGTAGTCACCGTAACCACGTTGTTGCCCTTGAACTCGCCAGACTCGCTGTAAGTACCTTCAAGTTTCGCACCTTTAGCAAGCGTGTACGGGAAACTCACACCAAAATCCACTGTGACCCCGGTCTCGCCGAGTACGTCGGATACGCTCTTGATTACAGCGTCCTGCGTGCCCGTGTTCTCGATGGTCACCGTGCCATACACCCTGTGAGCGCTGTCTTCGTAGCCGTCGTAGTCAACATCGACATACCAGTACGCGTCCTCAGACTCGTTGTACCCCTCAAGCAGCCAAATCTTCGGGGTCCCGTCCTCAAGCTTATCGCCGTTGTCCGTCTCAACCCACTTGTCGATTAGCCATTTGTGAGTCCTGGTGAACTCGGTATTCACCGTCTTGGCCACGGTGAGTTGCTCTGGGGCCGCGTATACCTCTACACCCCATTCTTCAAACCCGTCATCGGTTGTGTGCGTAAGGCCGTGCTCAGCGAAGAGGACGATGTACCCTTCGGTCCGCCCGCCGAACATGTTCTCAGGAAGCAAAATGGCGTAGTCCCGCTTGCCGCTACCTGCGTTGACCATGTAGTCCAGTTTGAGAGTGGCGCCGGCATCTTCAGCTGTCTGGTCGTACAGAAGTGCCATTCCCATGCTCGACGGGAAGCTGTACGTACTCAAACTATAGTCGTAGGGATCTTGAATCGGGCTCCACCAGAGCTGGAAGTGGTCCAAGCTGATGTATCTTTCGGACTCGTTAATGTCTAGCTGGAACTCGCGATAGTACTTGCCTTCCCACGTGACCTGGGGAACGGCGCTCAAGGCTATCGAGCGGTTGAATTCAGCGTTCTTCTCCGCTTCGAACTGCACAACCGGGTTTTTGGGATAACGGTAATCCGTGTTGTAACCGCGCTCGTTTTCCTTCGCTTGTATCCTGAGGAACGAGTGGAAAGTCCCAGAACCCGTTGCATCAGTCTTGTTGTCAAGCCTTTGCCAGACGACGCCACCCCCGCCGTCCCCAGTGTCATCGCCAAGGCCAGCCCAACGACCAATAGCATCCTAGCGTTTCGCCAATAGTTCTTGTTCATATTTCCTCCTTTCCCCTCCGAACGAGGGTTGCTACCTTCACTCCTTCACCAAGGATCCTAGATACATTCACATAAGTGTCGAATCCGAACCTTTCCTCATATTCAAAGCCACTAGAGATTCCTAGCGCCCCCACCCACCCACAAAGCACAAAACCGGCCATCTTGCACTTTTGGCCGGTTGCGCCACTGGCTCCAGCGGTACAGGGCGCCCAAATACTCCAAAACAAGGTCAAGAGCATGGCAACGGCCATCACGCAGTAAGAGACAACCAAACCACCGCCCTGTTTCGAAAACATACTTTCTCCTCCAATCAATTCTTCCTGTCTTCTTCTGGAGTCAGGAACTCCGTTTCCAGCCTCGTTTTGACGATAAACGGGGTTAACGGCTCACGGTTCTGGAGGTAAGCACTCTGTTTCGGCCCCATTTTAAGGAGAAATGAGGTTAACCTTGAAATAGTTAATAATCTAGAAATCATCACCTCCCAGATAGGTTTTTCGCTATTCCGACTTGTGATATATCATTACAATATGAAACTTAAATCCCAGATGTGATCGTGATTACGCGGGTTTGAGCAAACCGAAGCCTTATAATCAAGTGTAGGAAAGTAGGAGAGTTCAGTGCGGGCCGGGCCGCCTGATATAGGTCCCATGGCCTGCATGTATAGTGGGTATAGTCTAGTTACCTAGCATCTACCTTATAGAGCTAAACCGGCGTGAGTCCTTATGAATATCGGAAAAAAACATCCTACTGTTAGTCTCTAAGGAACTCTGAAAAACTGACGGCACCCAATCTTCTTCGTTTTGAAAGCATTGAGGCCCAAGGAAATTCCCTTCAGCCTCGGTGATGAGTCCCTTGTTGTAAGCATGGACCAGAATATCTCCCGTAGTAACGTGCCTCAGCCCCCACTGTTGAACATAAGGGCCGATGTCGCGTAGATTGTTGCTCGCTACAATACCATTATGCATCTTGGCCAAAACTATCGCCGCGGCTTCTCCTGCACCAATCAATTTACGGCCTCTGGACAGTTGTGCTGTTAGTTGGAAATATGTTGCGTACTCTTGCGTCCCCACAATTATGTCGACCTTCCTAGCTTCTTTAGCGTAAATCATGGCGTCAATTTGTCTTTTCAAATGCGGAGTTCTCGGACTTGACAACTCTCTATAGACCGGGCCTGGGATTATGATTCTGTCCTGGTATAGTTGTGGCAGCAAAGACTCGCACCTTACCCACAGAAAAGCGGAGATACAATCGTTGTCGAAGAACAGCAAATCAGTCAGTCAATTCCTCCTTCCACCTCCTCGCCATATACAATATCATCTCTGAAAGCATCCAATAGCCATTCTTCATATTTCCCGGTAGATACTGCGCCAGACTGCAGGGCCTTTACCGCTTGCTTTATATAGTGACCATAAGTTCTCTTGTTTTCATTCTCCGGGGTGGGCTTGTACAGTGAAGTGTCGTAACCCAGCCGTGCAGCAGATCGAATCACTCCCTTTTGCATCCTTTCAGCCTCCGATTCGGAGATCTCACCTTCTTGCTGGAGGCGAATGACCATTGCATGTCTGCTGACTCCAAAATACTGCTCTAACTTTACAACGGTTTCCACGGTCAACCTTCGATTCCCCGCAGCTTTTATCTCTAAGATTTCATTGTACAAAGCCGCTTGCGGCATCAGCAAATAAGATGCAAACTGATTGGCAGCTCTTTCAACTTTGCTTCTACCGACGAGATCCATGGGACATATTATCGAACCCGTGTCTTCATCATAATAATAATGGTGCAACTCGTGAGCCAAGGAAAACCTTTGCCGGCCAAGCGACATGCTTGAATTTACCGCTATGACCGTTGATCCATTGCATTTCAGACACGCACCGCTGATCTTGTGCCCCAGCGGGTATTTCACAAAAGTCACATTTTCAAGCGCACAAACCAGTGTAAAAACATCAACCTGAGAAACATTATCCGCACCTATCCTTTTCCGGACATGGGATGCCCTGTTGCTTAAAATCATCCTGTCGAGCACCTATCTCCCCTCCAACAGTTCATCCATAAGCATCTGGTTAAGCGCAATTCTGTTGATCATAGCCAAAGCCTCAAGGTCTTCACCTTCAACTCCAGTAGTACGAAAAGCAAACAACACAGGTGATTCACACTCATTCGGCGACATAAGCACCGATACAGGGCAGCAAAACAAAGCCGCGATCTTATCTAACATATCTGAGCTTATGGCCCGTTCTCCTGATTCAAACTTTGAAACCAGACTTTGATCCACACCAAGATAACCCGCAATGTGCTTTTGTCTCAGGCCCGCACGTTGTCTTAATGTTTTTATATTAGCACCAAGGGTTTTCAAGTCAGGCATCACAGGGTACAGTAGAGTCCGTATAATGCTGGACTTGAAAACCCTTGGTGCTAATATAAAAACATTAAGACAACGTGCGGGCCTGAGACAAAAGCACATTGCGGGTTATCTTG
>DUTL01000041.1 GCA_012842105.1 Candidatus Fermentithermobacillaceae bacterium
GAAAGGCTTTTGGCGCAAGCCTAAGAGTAATATACGGTTCCATCGCAACAGTCTTCCTTTTGCTGGCACGGTTGGTTGGACAATACCTGGAGACAGATCAGGAATTGATACTGGAGATTCCACCGGTACGTGTTCCCTCTGTCAAAGCAGTAGGCGTCAAAGTTTGGATGCGGTTGGAAGGGTTCTTCAAACAAGTATTACCTGTCTTAATGCTAACGGGAATCGGAGTCAAAATTCTGCTGGATACAGGCGTCTTGGTAGGGCTGTCAAAACTGGACCCGATCAGCACCAAGTTTTTGGGAGTTACAGGGCAATCCCTTGCGGCTGTAGCAGTGACCATTGTTCAGCGTTATGCAGCTCCTATGGTGCTTCTCAACCTGCCTTTAGGTGCACGAGAGGCCACTATCGCCGCATCGATGATATCTCTTTCCATGCCGTGCGTCCCTGTTTCCTTTCTGATTGTCAAGGAATTCGACTGGAAAACTCTCGTGGCCATATTTGCGCTTTCCATATTAATAGCTTTAAGTACCGGGGTCGTATTGAACTGCATGCTGCCCCCAGCGTAGACTGCAGGATTAACGCTATAACAGGAAAAGAGGAGAACGCGACATGACACTCCTGGAAACCAAACCTGGAGATGAAGTAATCATAGACACAACCCGGGCAGGCAGAGGCGCTGCCAGACGGCTGTGGGATCTGGGGCTTCTTCCCGGAACTAAGGTGAAAACCATAGCCTCTCACCCATTTCAGGGGCCAATTCTTGTCAAGGTGGGCGAATCAACTGTAGCTGTCGGACGAAGGCTTGCAGCTCGCATTCGCGTAAGCAAGTAACGCCGGCCTGGCACGGCATATAGATTCATCATACGAGCCGCGTCGCACAACTTACCTAGCTTGAAAAGATAACGTTGACTGCTTCTCACGAACGGGATACCATGTTATCGATATATATCGGTAACTTTGAGAGTTTGGGATTTAGCATGGTTTTGAGGTTGATGCTGTGTTGTATTCAAGCATACGAAACCATCAACATGACGTGCTAGACTTCCAGGATAGGAGGTGCAAGTGTGCCCAGGCCGACCAAACCCAGATGGGTGGAGTTTGTTCCCTGTGTTACCTATTTTAAGCCGGCGGGAGTACCCATGTCCCAGTTAGCAGAAGTAACCCTAGGCGTTGATGAGGCCGAAGCCATACGCCTCAAAGACTATGTTGGCCTTGAACAAGAAGAGTGTGCCATTCGTATGAACCTGGCACAGAGCACATTCCAAAGAATACTCACTGAAGCAAGAGGCAAAGTAGCCCAGGCTCTGGTTAACGGAAAAGCGCTCCGGATCGAAGGAGGAAATTACCTGGTTTCTCCGTTCGCTTTTGAGTGCCACGACTGCAGCTATGAATGGTCCGGTAATGACAAGACTATAGATGAGATGACATGCCCTAAATGCGGCGGCTCGAACCTTGGATCATTCCGGAAAGTACCCGTAGGGGAAACTTACGGAGGTTTCACGTCGGGATACCGCCGTGGCCGGAGAGGAGCAAGGCACAGACGAGGACGCATGAAACCAGATTGAGGAACCGGTTGGCAGTGCCTGGAACTCGGAGAGGTGTGCCTTAACGGAGACAATCTGAAAAACAGGAGATGACGTAAGTGACAACAGCAGCAACCAACAACGTCCCTTCCCAGGAAACTGAGAAACCACTGGGGACCGGCAAACTGGGCCAACCCAGGAACAGCAATATCAAGAAAGTTATTGCCGTCATGAGCGGAAAAGGAGGAGTCGGCAAGTCATCGGTAGCAGCCCTTACAGCTTCAGAGCTGGCGCGGAGAGACTTTTCCGTGGGACTGCTTGACGCCGACATCACCGGTCCGAGTATTCCAAAACTCTTCGGCCTAAAAGGAAATCCAATCGCTGTTGAATCTCAACTACTTCCCGAAAGCAGCAAGTCATCTGTAAGAATCATGTCGTTGAACTTATTGCTGGAACACGAAGATGACCCTGTCATCTGGCGCGGGCCGCTTATTGCCGGAGCGGTAAAGCAGTTCTGGACCGACGTATTGTGGGGAGACCTCGACTACATGGTAATGGATCTACCGCCTGGAACCGGCGATATTCCCCTTACAGTATTCCAATCCCTACCAATAGATGGAGTTATCATTGTGTCGACACCGCAGAAACTTTCAGAGATGGTGGTCAAAAAAGCGGTCAACATGGTTCGCCTAATGGATATCCCTATTTTGGGGCTGGTGGAAAACATGGGATGGGTCCAGTGTCCAACTTGTAGTAGCAAAATCGAGCCCTTCGGGCCCAGCAGGGCTGACGCAATAGCCAAATCAATGGGTATAGCGCTCCTTGGTTCTTTACCCCTGGATCCTCAAGTAAGCGCCCTTGGAGACAAGGGTCTAATCGAAAACTACCGTCCTGACGCTATAAGGTCAATTGTAGACGAGGTTGTGAAAAAGTTTTGATCTCGAAAGGCAGGGATAAGAATGAGAATTGCAGTTGCATCAGATGGCGACAAAGTATCTCTTCATTTCGGCAAATGCCCTGAGTACCGTGTGTTTCATGTCGAAGAAGGCAAAGTTGTCAAACAAGATACACTTAAGAACCCAGGCCACCAACCCGGGGTGCTTCCTAAGTTCCTCGCAGAGCATGATATTGACTGCATTATCGCCGGTGGCATGGGGCCAAGAGCCGAAGACCTGTTCAAGAGTTACGGCATTAAAGTGGTAACAGGAGCTCTGGGAGCAGTTGATAAGGTTGTAAGCTCGTACTTGGCCGGTACTCTTGTAACCGCCGGCAGTTCCTGTGATCACATCAAGTAGTCGTTATGTGAACGGATACCGAAACAGTAACATCAAAGAAGCTGCCGGCGCCATGCTTTGATACCGGAACGTTGGTGATTCAGCTAGTCATTTAACTCGTCGCGTTCGAAGATTAAGACAGCGCTCAACTCAGGTGGCAGTTAGGGCTGCCACCCTTTCATTCAGATCATCTGAAATGCCGCAGACGGTATTAGCGTTTTACCAAACATTTCATCAACTCCTCGTTGAAGATGGGTTTTTGAACACCGTGCATGAAACATCGGGGACAGCTGCAACATCCATAAGCAACCTCTGGAATTACACGATTATTGCCGCCGCCTTGACTCTATACTTGGTAAAACGTCCACACTAAGAGTGAGAATTCCAATGGTTCAGAAAGGAGAACTGTACATATGAAGGAAAAGATCAAAGTAATTCAATACGGATGCGGTAAGATGGGTAGGGTTTTCCTCCGGTATCTGTACGAGAAGGGTGCTGAAATTGTAGGAGCCATCGACTTGAACCCTGATCTTGTGGGCAAAGACGCCGGCGAAGTAGCCGGGTTAGGATTCAAGCTCAATGTGCCCATACGCTCTGATGCTGAGAATGTTCTCGAAGAATGCGATGCAGATGTGTGCGTAATTGCCACAAAAAGCCTTATGCCAGATGTGTATGACGCATTCGAACTGGCTGCAGAGTTTGGAGTAAATGCCATTAGCACCTGCGAAGAAGCCCTATATCCTTGGAACACATCTCCTGCGCTCACCAGTAAACTTGACAGGCTGTCAAAGGAAAACAACTGCACCCTGGCAGGTTCTGGGTATCAAGACGTGTTCTGGGGCAACCTTATCACCACCCTGGCCGGCGCCACGCATGATATAACCAAGATCGAAGGTTCGTCAAGCTACAACGTGGAGGATTATGGGATCGCCCTTGCTGAAGTACACGGAGCGGGGCTTAGCCCGGAGGAATTCGAAGAGAAGATTGCCAAGGGCGAGAACCTGCCTTCATTCATGTGGAATGCTAACCAGTGGCTTTGCTCACAGTTTGGCTGGAGCATAAAGTCTATGATGCAAGAACTGGTGCCGATTTTCCACGATGAAGATATCCATTCTTCTACATTGAATATGACTATCAAAAAAGGCAACGCCCTGGGGATGTCCGCAGTTGTCACCACCGAAACCAATCAGGGGCCTGTGCTTGTAACTCAGTGCATAGGAAAGGTCTATCCTGAGGGTGAAGTAGACAAAAACTTCTGGACAATATACGGAGAACCCAATACAACCGTAAAAATCGAGCAGCCTGCAACAGTAGAGCTAACCTGTGCAACAATAGTCAACCGGATTCCCCAGCTGCTAATGGCGCCGGCAGGATTTTACACCACCGAAAAACTGCCGCCTGCCAAATACCTTGCTTATCCCATGAATCTGTATGTTGACGACCTGCTAATTGACATGAAGTAAACACCCATATCCTGGGCGCCGGGCGCCTGGCCTCACCGGGCACGTCCTCGCCACGGGCGTGCCCAATGGTTCCCTCTTCAATATCACAGCAATTCCGCTATAACCCTGGCAACTACAGAACGGGCAAGTACCACAGGAACTCCAAGTATTCCCTGTACAGCTTGCTTGTCTCCCAGTGTATACCCGATACAGTCAAGTACGGCCATTTGCACGCCTGCTTGCTTAAGTCTCTCTGCCGCAGCCAATTTGCCACCGGGACAACCGTAAGGCGAAGCCGGTTGAACAAACACGTGGCCATTCACAGAAGACCACCGGAGTTTTGCCTGCTTAACCTGTTCACTATCAGGGATGAACACTCCAAGCCTCTGCCCTTGAGCCACTGACTTGACGGTATTAAAGAGAACCTTCTGCGGCTCGATCAGAAGCCTGTCACACTCAAACTGCGGAAACTCGCCTGTGCAAACCAGGGCCACAACTTGAGCCCCTTGTTGTACGAGCCAGTCAATTTTGCCTTGCATTTTTGGCAACATGTGTTTCTCGCCTATTTTGACCTGAGTGCCGTCAGCCATTCGTGTGACCAACATATAATCGCCGGGCTCAGGATGCATCCTCTGTACCTCGCCAAGAGTCAGCCCGTCAAGGGCTCCGGCTTCAATTATCTCTACATCAGCACCGACAAATTGCTTCATTTCGGGAATCAAATCAACTCTTGGCGATTGACCTACTGTCAATGTACCGAGAATCTTCTTATCTTTATCCACCATTTTTTATCCACCATCGATTCTCTGTTACCCATCAATACCCATGTCGCCTACTCTGTGCAATCGTGCTGAAACTTTTCATCTTGCACCCTACCCACTCAATCACATACACTGTTTTATTGCTGCACTATCGCATGGCTTAAAACCGCTACTTCCGGCCCAAAGCCTGTAGGTGCCTCATATGCCCATACAATTCAACAATCTCCCTGAACTCTTCTTCATCGAAGAAAGCGCATTGCCCGGCACCGAATTTCTTAGCTACCTCTATTGCAAACCTGACAGCCTGTTCAATATCAACAACATGACTGGCTCCTGTAGCACAACCTGGTACAGCAGTTTCGGCAGTGATTGCAACTCCTACACAAGGTGCCGGTGTGGCTGTTGCAGGTTGAAGAATGCTGTTGAGATGATACAACCCGTTTCCGTACGGAGTTATGTCCTGGGTCGTTATGGGAAAAGTCACAGGCAGCCTACCTGTGACAATGCTCATCACATCAAGGAGGTCCTCAGATATCCGCAGTATGTAACCTTCCTTAACCGTAGGAGAAATCGCAAAACCTTTGTGGTTTATCACTCTGTTGCCCTTAGTGGTGTCAATAGACAAAATTGCGTCCATTTGCGAGTCTACCTCATGCTTGTTCATGGTACCCATGTCTACCGGCGAACCCATAAATGGCACAGGCTCGTGTGGTTGAGTGGGTGCGGCAGGGCAAATGTGTGTGGTTACAATAACGTCTCCTGGCAGCAAGTCGCCCCTTTGGGCCATACTGCCAAGTTTGAGAGCCGCTGCAACTGCAGAAACAGCTCCATCCCCGTCAGATACGAGCCCAATCATTTCAGGACGGGCCCCGATTCCACCCAGCCTGCCAATGATGCCTAGCGTTGGCGCATTTCCTCCTGTTTTCTTTCCATGAGCACCAGGAATGACAGCCTTCACAAAGTCTGTCCTGCCTCTTTCCCCCTGTATTGTCAGAGACTCAGCTTCCACCCCGAGAGCGCCAAGGGATTCGACTACCCTTGCCCCGTTAACCCTGGCACTGTCAAGAAGGGAAACTGATTGCAGCGTTGCTTGAAAACTCATTTCAACTCACACCTCGTTTACAGGATTGTGATCTTAGCATAGTACAAGCACATCTAAGCCATCGAACCAAACTCCCCTGCATACGGAGTACACAGATTACAGCGGAGTGCAGCAGTTCTCCGCAAGTGGATTATCACAGATCGCGGATTTCTCACGAATCGCAAGTTCCATTGCGGGCCTGCCATCCAAGTTTCACAAACACGAAAGGGGCGCCGTAGCTTACCCATAAAGCAACCAGTGCGTACCGTACAATGTCAAGTATTCCTGATTCAGGATGTATGACATTGAACACGGCCTTAAGGCCGTATCGCAGAACCGCAAACCCTGCAGTTCCAAGTACACCTTTAGCGCATTGCACTCTTGTACTCGCTTTCTCTGTCCACATAAGATAGCGCTCATCAAGATACCTACCTAACGGCAGCCCTACAAGAAGCCCCGCCAGCATACCTGAATCGCCTCTGGGATGCATCCAATACATTAGCAAAGGAACAAGCGTAGCAAACACCAATCTGAGTTCAACAGGCCATTTGGTTTCATCATAGCCGCGAAAAACAAGTTTCCAGAGGCCAATCCACAGTAACGCGATGACAAAGCCTCCTACCACATCAATTGGCCAATGCACGTTCAGGTAAATCCTAGATGCAGCCACCATCACAATGATAATTCCGGTCATCACATAAAAGCCTTTTTTTCGCACTTCATGGCTGAGCCATCCCCAAAATGTGGTCGTACCCTGAGCATGGCCGCTGGGAAACGAAAATCCGCCACCCGTTTCCGGGTATATGACCCTGAGTTTGCCATACGGTGTAGGCCGGGGTGTTGAAAAAACGAATTTCAACCAGCTGTTCACAAACATAGATGACAAGAACACCATTCCCAGCCTGTATCCTTTGCGTTTATCCCAAACCCAATAGGTAAACGCCAGGGCAATGCCGTAGAAAAACTCGGAGCCAATGCTGGTAATCATGTATACAAGTTTATCAACAGCCGGAGAGCCGAGGCCTTGAAGAAACTCGGCCCAAGAAGTCGCCATATTGCTACCACTCTTTCTCTTTCCATTGCTTAATTTTTTTACCCGGGTTGATACGCACATTTATTAGCATAATTCATACTGGAACACAAATGCACGGGCAATTGCTGATCGCCGGTTGCGCCGGCTGCTCCGCGTCAAGCAAATTAACCCAATTGCTCCGGTTTCTCCGGTTACCCCGAAACGCTCCCGGCACTCTGAGTGATATGGCGGCGGAGAGCCTCTTTGCCTCGAAAGTGTCACCTGCGGCCCGCCTGTTTCCTTAAGTAATATGCCGGCAGAGGGCGTTTTCCGGGAAACATATCCTGGGCGGACGGCTGCCATCTGAAGAAACTTCAATGTGCACTTTGGCGCCCAAAGGCAGGGTAGCGTTGAATTTCCCATGCCCTGCCGGCACGTTTGTTATACACGGCTTGCCGGTTCCGGTAAAATACTGCTCCAATACTTCATCCACTGTAAATGACGGCCTTTCAGGATCAGCTTCGCAACCGGTAAAGCCCCCAACACAAAACCCTGCTGCGTCACTCAATTTCCCGGAAAGTTCGAGCTGGCATAGCATTCGGTCCACCCTGTAAGGTTTCTCCCCGACTTCTTCCAGAAACAACACTTTTCCCCTGGTATCAATTTCCCACGCAGTGCCTATTGTCGAAGCAATCAAAGACAGATTGCCGCCAATAAGCCTCCCCTGAGCTTCACCGGGTTCAAGGGCCACAAGTTTCTGGCTGGTAGGGGCGCACTTCCGGGGCTTCTGGCCCCCGGCTCCCCCGAAGGCATCTTCCTCATCGCCTTTACCTGGAACGTTTTCTTCGACCGCGGGCATATGTAAATCGCCTGATGGCCACAGGCCGAATAGAGTCTCTGTTAACATCCTACGGTTATACTTGCCCATCTCAGGCGCCCAAATCTCTGCCACCGGCCCGTGGAAGGTTGTGAGCCCGGCCTCTTTCCAAAAAGCCAGGTGCAACGCTGTAATATCCGAGTATCCGAGCAAAATTTTGGGGTTTTCCCTGATGCAGTCAAAGTCCAGGTAAGAAAGAATGCGCATAGCTCCATATCCACCCCGGGCAGCAATAACTGCTTTCACTTCAGGATCTGCCCAAGCCGTCATGATATCCCTGGCCCTTTCTTCATCTGATCCTGCAAGGTATCCCCAGCGATGCATCACTGAAGGCCCAACCTTAACTTGAAGCCCAAGCGACTCGAAGAAACGTATCCCGCGTTCAAGAGACCGCCTGCCGGCAACACCGGACGGCGCCACAATGGCTACCGTATCTCCCTGCTTTAGAGCCTGAGGTTTTACCGGATCGGTATTCACTGGCCCTCTCCTCCCTACCTTGATGTGTTTCGCAGTTAATTCTCCAATCGTTTCTTGTATGTCCCGGGCCTATTGATGCCCGGTCCGTAGCCCGGCAAGCCGGGTACCCCATGTGCGCCGGATGAAGCATTTAGGACCGTCCCCAACGTTTCATCACCTAGTACTGCCCCAGCAGCCCCATTGCCTTCGCTTTGTTTTCGGCTAAAGCAAACAGGCCAAGCCCGGCTCCCAAATAAACAACTGTGACAGCCGCAAACACAGTGAGGTGCCCGGCCGGAGCCTGTGTAATCTTCATCCCTTTCATCATTATTTCCTGCAAAAGATGCTGCCCCATTGTAAACGGAAGGTATTTTGCCCAGGGAAAACTGGCCCACGGTATCATGAACAGGCCAATTACACCAAAAGTTACAATCTGAAAGAATGATTGAATTCGTTTAAAAATCAGTGCAAGGCCGGCAAGGGCAAACCCAAGCCCACACGCCTGAATATATACTGCGATGAACACAGGCAGAATGCTCAACATGTCGAGGTTCAGTTTTTGCCCGGTTGTAAACATCATAATGGCAGTTATGACAGAGATCATCGCTAGATTCAGCAAGGAGTTCAAACTCTGAGAGAAGAAGGCCAGCCATTTGTAGCCCACCGGGCTCAAATAGAGCTGCTCCAGAGTCCCGGTCTGGGCCTCGCTCGCTACGTTATAGGCAAGGTCCTGATACCCAACGAGCACGATCATCCAGATAATATATCCGGTGAATAGCCCTTCCAGTGTTCCGCCGAGGTCTAATGCCCCTGCCCCCACAGCCCTGACTCCGTAGAACATGAGCAAGAATACAATGTACATAGTGATTACGGCGGAAAAGAAGTTGAAAAGGTACCTCATTGCCAGTGTAAACGTCTGCCGCCATGACGCTTTGAGTGCAATCAGCCACATAAGCCATTCTCCCTTCTCACAATCTCCAAGAAAGCTCTTTCCAGGTCGACCTGCTCCTGAGTAATCGACTCAATGGGCGCCCCTGACTTCCTGAGCGTTTCTATCAGCTCATATATTTCAAAGGGATTCTTGAAATCGACAGCAATTTCTATGGTGTTAGGGGTTTCGCTTATCTCAGCCTGTGGGAAACCGCTGTTTATCTCCGCCAGTAACGACTCTGCATGCTGCATGTTGGTGTTTTGAGATATCACGATTCTGTAGTTCCTGGTTCTAAACAGGGACAGAAGGCCATCAATGCTCTCATCGGTAACAATTCTGCCTCCGGAAATAATGATCACACGATCGCAAACGTCCTGAATAACTTTCATGTCATGGCTGGATACCACAATAGTCCGTTCTTCCTCTGATTGGAGGCTCCGAAGCGCCGCCCGTAACTCATACGAAGATTCGACGTCCAACCCAAGAGTGGGCTCGTCCAGGAATACCAGGGGCGTCTTCTTGGCAAGAGCACATGCAACTGCAGTTTTCTGTTTGTAACCGCTGGAAAGGTTTCTCACTTCCGTATTTCGCTTATCTTGGAGTTTCAGAACCTCTAGCAAGTATTCGAAGTAGTCTTTTTCCTTGGTGGCTGAAACCCCATGAATCCCGGCGAAGAACCGAATGTTCTCCCATACGGTCAGACGCCAGTATGTGTTTCGCGCTCCTTCTAACACTGCGGCCATCTGCTTCATGGCCTCCCTGTGATTCCTGGCGCAATCAATGCCGTCGACGGTGACTGTGCCTGAATCGGGTTTTACCAGGCCTAGAATCGATTTTATGGTTGTAGTCTTGCCCGCCCCGTTTGGGCCGAGAAAACCAACCATCTCTCCTTCAGCCACGGAAAACGATATGTCCTTAATGGCTTCCACTTTGCGTTTCTTGTCTATGAAGGTCTTTCTCAAGCCTTGAACGTCAAGATAACACTCGCTTTCCCGGCGTGGTGGACTTGGCATTCAATATCACCTCAATCTTCCAGAGTTCGATGCCATTCTTACACACTACATTAACGTTGTCAACTGTTTGTTTAAAACTATTAAGGTACACCTTTAAGTTATTTATTTTGCCCGCCTAAGCCCTGCCAGTCGAAATGTACATTAAGGTATACGCCTGTTATCGTTTCCGGCACCGGGAACGCCTGCATATATTGACCCGTATTGACGCAACATGGAAGTAGTCTTTCAATGGCTTCTGGCGGGATAGGAAACCGCCAGCCTAGTTTCAAGGCCTTTCTCTGCGGAGGGTTAGCTGGCCGAAACTATCTGTTCTTTACGGAGGATCGCTTGTTTGGAACTACAGATGCTTGAGCACTTACGGGACGTTTTAAATGAGAGCCTGACACACACGGCGCTAATGCTGCCGTTCTTGTTCCTGGTTTTCCTTGTTGTTGAAACAGTGTCCCATAGAACAACATCATCCAAAATAAGCAGGGCTTTTTCCCAGCCTTTTCTCGGCCCGGTCGCTGCTGCCACCCTTGGCCTGATTCCTCAATGCGGCTTTTCTGTAATAGCGACCACTCTTTTTCTTGAGGGAATGATCCCAATGGGCTCCCTGCTCTCTGCCTATATTTCCACCTCCGACGAAGCGTTGCCTATTATGCTCGCAGACAGGGCCTCTTTGCCATGGGTAGTGCCTCTCCTCGCCACGAAATTAGTTTGGGGAGCGGCAGCCGGTATATGCATCAATACGGCAATCATGCACAGGAAAAACTCCAAGGCAAAGTTTGAAACAGATAAAGCACCGGGCCAAGTATCTTCAATAGAATCAGATACGCAACCCCC
>DUTL01000042.1 GCA_012842105.1 Candidatus Fermentithermobacillaceae bacterium
AAGAATATCGAAACTACTGCAAGGGGACAGAACAATCTGCTTCCTCCGATTTTTGAAGCGGTCAAGTCATATGCAAGCATCGGAGAAGTTTGCGATGTCTTGAGAGACGTCTTTGGCGTATACCGTCCCGGCCAGGAAATATAGATGGCGGTTGTAGATTCCAATGAGGGGGTAGATAGCATGATAAGGAAAATTGACCATCTTGGGATTGCAGTGAACGATTTGGAGAAGTCAGTGAATATACTGAAAGCCGCCTTCAACCTTGAAGTAGGTGGGATCGAGGAGGTCTCTTCTCAACAAGTTAAGGTTGCGTTTCTTCCTGTAGGTGAGAGCAGGTTGGAACTTCTTGAGCCCACTTCTGAAGATAGCGCCGTGGCCAAGTTCCTTGCTAAAAGAGGAGAAGGGTTTCATCATGTGGCTTTTGAAACAGATTCCATCGAAGAATCTTTGAAGGTTGCTGAAAGCCAGGGGCTAAGGCTTATTGACAAGCAGCCCAGGCCCGGGGCTCATGGTACAAAGGTGGCATTCATACACCCAAAGAGTACTTTTGGGGTTCTCATAGAGTTTGTTCAGAAAGCCAACCAGACATAGCAACGGGTAGCCATTTTCATATGGCGCCTGGGGCTGCAGTCAAAACGAGAGGGAGCCCACACATGCCGGGCTCCCTGTGCTTTGAAAGGGGGAGGCTCTCGGGCCCCGGGATTCTTGCAGGAAACCGGTAATCCTTTGCTTAAGTGGACAAGATATTCGAAAGCCTTTTAAGTTCAGGCCGGAACAACGATTACATATGTAGGGTGATAAATGGCCCTGAATAGGTTTCCGGAAAACTTTTCTTGCGTTGCCGGAAGGAGATAAGGAGAGCAAGAAGAATACAATATATTAGCGGAGCACTTGCTCTTGGAAGTACACGGTTTTCCAAAAATCCAAAATAAGGGGGCTTGGAAGAGTGAAAAGGCCACCCAGGATGGTAGAGTACATCTGTCTCACTTGTGGGGCCCAAGGGTTAGTTCAAATGCAATGTTCCGAATCTGAAGATGGAGATGCAAGGGGCGGCTACATCTTAAGGTGTCCAAAATGCGATGCAGGTGCATTTTTCCTTGAGAGAAAGGCCGCTTCAGATATTTTAGCCCACGTACACGCCGAAATTACTTAAGCCAGGATAGTTGCTTACAAAGAGTGTTTGGTGACTGCCGCCACTCCGGTGGCGGTTTTTTGTGTGAAAGTTGGCCTCCAAAGCCAATGCAACAGGCGTTGCTGCCGTATGGCCCCGGCCAGGTGGGAACTCCAGAAGGATGGCCCCCGTAGATCTCATGTCCTGGCATGAACTTCCACGAGATTATCAAGAAACTTCCTAAATAACCTCACAAACCTGAAGGATATTTCGATACATATGGAGAATGGAGTATTCAAGTGGGGAGAAGTGGGGGGAAGTGGCCCGGATGAATGGAGTAAATGGGTTTGTAGGGGAGTATCTTCATACCCTAGACAGCAAAGGCAGGGTTGCCCTCCCGGCCAGGTTCAGGGAGACCCTGGGGCCTAAGTTTTTTATTGCCCGGGGCTTGGACAAGTGTCTCTTTGTTTACCCAAATGAAGAGTGGGCTCAAGTGATGGACAAACTCAAAACCATTCCGATAAGCCGGAAGGATGCAAGGCATTTTACCAGATATTTTCTATCCGGGGCCACAGAAGCTGAACCTGACAAGCAAGGAAGGGTTGTGCTTCCCCAAAACCTTCGTGAATATGCCGGCCTGAATAGGGACGTATTTATTCTCGGTGTAGGAAGCAGAATTGAAATTTGGGATAAGGATACCTGGGAAGAGACAAAGATAGGCCTTGAGGCGGAATTCTCTGTTTTGGCCGAAAGTGTGGCAGGGATATGATGAGCAAATTGACTGATTGCGTATATCACAAACCGGTTATGGTTAAGGAAGTGCTGTCTTTTGTCACTGAACGGAAAAGAAACGTGGTTGTGGACTGTACGTTAGGTGACGGGGGGCATTCCTGGGCAATTTTGGCTAACAGCCCGGACACCTTCGTTTTCGGCATTGACGTTGATGATGAAGCGGTAACAGTCGCTGACAACCGTCTCGGCTCCATGTTCCGGGGACGGTTTAAGGCAACTAAATGGGATTACAGAGAGTTGCCCCGCCATTTGGCCCGGTTTGCAGTTCCCAGAGTTGGCGCAATACTCCTGGATCTAGGTGTCTCATCAAGGCAGTTGGACCAGGCACACCGGGGGTTCTCATACTGGGCGGAAGCGCCCCTGGACATGCGGATGAACCCTGCCGGGGCAAGAACAGCCCGGGACATTCTGGCTGAGTCAGATGAAGAAGAGATCGAGACAATCCTTAGAGAATACGGGGAGGAACGATTCGCCAGGCGAATTGCAAGGGCGATAGTAGAGCGAAGGGCTGAGCGCGAAATCACAACGACCATTGAACTTGTTGAGGTAGTAAAAGGCGCGATACCGGCCAGGGCGAGACATGGAACCATTCATCCTGCACGGAAGACTTTTCAAGCGCTCAGGATTGCAGCCAACGACGAATTATCCCGGCTGGCCGGCGCTCTTCGTGAGTGTTTTGGCTTGCTGGAATCAGAGGGTGTTCTCTTAGTCATTACGTATCACTCTTTGGAGGACAGGATCGCCAAGAGGGTATTTAAAGAAATTCAAGCCGGAGGCCTGGGTACAGTTAGGACAAGGAAAGTGATCCGGCCCAGCGAAGGGGAAGTTGCCGGCAACCCGCGTTCTCGCAGCGCGAAACTGCGAGTTATCCAGAGTTAGGGAGAAGGGAGAACCATGATAAGAAATATTGAACTGGCCTCCAGGAAAAACCTTTCAATTGAGGTAGTGGGGGTACTATATTTTGCCGCTGTTGTTATTGCAGGCATAATTCTTGTATGCCAGCCGGCCAAAGTAGCTCATATGAACCAGGAAGTAAGACGCCTGAATACACAGCTTCATGATTTGAAACTGCGCAATGAAGATCTTAAGCGGATGGTTGCGACCATGGAATCGCTTACATTCATAGAAGCTCAAGCCCGCGACAACTTTGGGATGGTTGACCCTGATCAAGTTAAGTCTGTAGTCGTGAATATAGCCCCCGGAGAGTACGAGGTTGCTGGAGAAGAAAACTCTCTTAACGCCACAGAGCCAGCCCAAGGTATATTTGCATGGTTAAACCGCATAGCTCAACTTATGAAGGACAGCATAGCTGTTGCCAAAGGGCGGCAGTGAAAACTTGGCCGGGGAGAAGAGCTATGGGTGGGATTTTGGCCCGCAAACGGGTTGGGACAGTATTGAGCCTGGCTGCCGTATGCTTTTTGCTTCTACTTGCACGGCTGGTCTATGTGCAGTTTATATGGGCAGAGGAACTTGGGCAGCAAGCTCTGGACATGAGGATGCAGGACATCCCTATCCAGCCCAGGCGCGGGGTTATTTATGACAGGAATGGGCACGAGCTTGCTTTCAGCATAGATGTAGAGTCGGTGTATGCTATCCCGGCCCAGATAAAGGAACCCTCAGAGACAGCTAAGGTTCTGTCAGAGATTCTGGGCATGAAGCATGATACGGTCATGTCCATTCTTACCAGGAAGAGCGCTTTTGAATGGATCAAACGGAAGATTCCAGACGACATAGCGCGAAAGATCAAGGAACAGAGGCTTTCCGGAATAGGTTTTACCCAGGAGTCAATGCGAGTATGGCCAAAGAGCGGCCTCCTGGCACAAACCCTGGGTATTGTGGGAATAGACAATGACGGGCTGGAAGGGTTGGAATACGAGTATGACAGGGTTCTACGAGGGGTCCCGGGTAAGTTTACCGTCGAGGTAGATGCCATAGGAGAAGCGCTTCCCCAATCCCAGAAAGGGTATACACCTCCTGTTCAAGGCAGAAACCTGATCCTTACCATTGATGAAGTGATTCAGTTCATCGCTGAACGCGAACTCGAAACCAAAGTCAAAGAGTGCAATGCTGAAGGCGGCGTAGTCATAGCCATGAACCCTTCTAACGGGGAGATACTGGCACTTGCAATGCGTCCTGAGTACGATCCCAACAAGTACGATGAATATCCCACTGCGAATCGCAGAATCAGGGCTATTACCGATTCGTTTCCTCCGGGTTCTACGTTTAAGCCGGTTACCGCTGCTGCTGGGCTGGAATGCGGCGCGGTGAGCCCGGCGGACACTTTTTACTGCGGCGGTTCTATGCGGGTGGGGCCGGATACACTGCACTGCCACAGAGACGACGGCCATGGCAGCCAGACCTTTTACGAAGTAATACAGAATTCATGCAACATCGGTTTTGTACAGATAGCTCAAAGGATTGGTATTGAGTCTTTTTACAAGTACATAGAACTGTTTGGAATAACATCCCCCACGGGTATCGACCTTCCCGGCGAAGCAAGCGGAATAATAGTTCCTCAAGAGAGCGCCAAACCTATTGACCTCGCAGTAATGTCTTACGGCCAGACTCTGCAAGCTACGCCTATGCAGATTGCCGCGTCTCTGGCTGCAATAGCAAACGGAGGCTATATGGTAGTTCCTCACCTGGTCAGGGAAGTGACTGATAACTACGGCAATGTGGTGGAGTCCAAGAACTATGAGCCTGTTAGGCAGGTGCTTTCAGCGAAGACCGCAGAAGAGTTGAGGATTGCCCTTGAAAGGGTGATCTCAGATGGCACAGGCAGGGCTGCATACGTCCCAGGCTACCGCCTGGCCGGTAAAACGGGCACATCCAACAAAGTTGTGGACGGAAAGATTGCCGAGGGAAAATATATAGCGTCGTTTGCCGGTTTTGCTCCCGCAAACCAACCCAGGTTGGTTCTCCTTGTGATGATTGACGAACCAAAAGGGGACTATTACGGAGGCATTGTAGCCGCCCCTGTGTTTTCTGCCGTTATGAGAGACGTCTTGCGGTATCTTGAGATTCCACCCCAGGAAGATACAGTGGACGAGGGCGGGCAAGAGACAGTGAGCGTGCCTGACGTGGTAGGCAAGGATGTAGTCGCAGCTCAGGCCGAACTCCGTGAAAACGGGCTATCAGGCAAGAAAGAAGGGCTGGGAACTTCTGTTGTGTCACAGTTCCCAATTGCCGGTGCAAAAGTATTGAAAGACACAAATGTGATATTATACACGGAAGACGACGAGAAACCTGCAGAGGGAATGGTTAAGGTTCCTTCAATCGTGGGCCTGGGATTGACCCAGGCCAGGGCCAAGCTTGTGGATGCCGGGCTATCCCTGAGCGCTCAAGGAAAGGGTTTTTGTGTATCACAAGAGCCGCCGGGCGGAAGCTTTGTTCCCAAGGGAACTATGATCAAAGCCATCTTCAGAATGGATGTGGGCGAGTAACCAACGAGGAAACAAGCTCCAGTAGCGCCGGTTTCTCAGACTTAAGCCGAGGTGCATGATATGCTGTTATCTCATATGTCAACAGGGCTGAAAGGCGTCCATTTGGCGCATGATTGTCATGTAAAGGGAATTGCATATGATTCTCGCGATGTGAGAGAGGGTTACATATTTGTGGCAATCAAAGGGTACAAGTTGGACGGGCATACCTTCATAAGCGAAGCCTTCGCCAGGGGCGCAAGCGGTGTTGTGGTACAGGAGCGTGTTTCCGTACCATCTGGCAAAGGCCTGGCTGTTGTAAAGGATTCACGGTTTGCATTGTCTCATCTGGCCTGCAAATTCTATGGAGATCCGAGCAAAGGCCTTCTGGTTGCCGGGATAACCGGAACAAAGGGAAAGACCACCGTTTGCCACATGGTCAAACAGATGCTTGAAGCTTTGGGATATACATCAGGGTTGGCAGGTACAGTGCATAATATTGTCGGAAGCGACATAAGGCCTGTCACACGCACTACCCCAGAG
>DUTL01000043.1 GCA_012842105.1 Candidatus Fermentithermobacillaceae bacterium
TGTGGAACGTACAACATCGTTCTTAGGCCGCAGCCTGGAAAAACTGAAACCTGTACCCCCACCTGACTGGTGGATTAACGCTGCATGCTTCAGTGAATCAAATATGCTGCCCATTGAGTCGTCGACAGGCAGCACAAAGCAAGCAGAAAGCTGCTGCAAATCACGCCCGGCATTCATGAGAGCCGGGGAGTTGGGCATGAACTTGCGCTCTACCATCAACCGGTAGAACTCCAACGCTCTTTCCAATATGTAATTCTGGTTTGCCTTGGCAAACTGTTTCATTTCATTCCAGGAAACCTTCATTAACCCTTTTGACTTAAGCCTCTCAAACGCCATCTTCAACGCAGCCCAGTCTTTACCGGTTATTCCGGGTAACCCTCCAGCGCCTTCCTCCTGAACATCGCCCTTTCCTACCACCCCACCTCTGCCGCCTGCCTCATCGCTCAAAACGCCCGGCGCTTTTCCCGAGCAAACCCGTGGATCATAGAGAATATCCATTAGGGCAATATTCCTGGCCACCCGCCAAAACATATCCTTTGGACCCTCAATGGGCTTTCCGGTTTTGTCTTTTTGAAGGTAACGTCGCTCCAGCACCGCTATGGCGTTTTCCGAAAACTCCGCTTGAAATACATCCAACTTTTCCGACATCAAATATCCTCCCACAGTAACTTGAAATATGACCGGGCAGGTGCACCCAGCAATCATACGGCTGCGCAGACATTAGCCGGTACAGGCAACGTTTCAACTCTCAATGCCGGCCTTGCTTCACGCCGGCATATTGCCTGTGCCGCCTATTCTCGATTCTGCCCTTTTTCTGCTAAAATCCGCTCCACTTCTTTCCTGAAGCCGTCAACGTCCCGGAATTCCCGGTAGACCGATGCAAACCTAACATAGGCAACATCATCGATCTCTCTAAGTCTCTCCATAACAAGCTCCCCTATTTGCCCGGAGGCCACTTCGCCCTTTCCGGTTTCACGTATGGCCCTTTCAATCGTGAAAGATGCTTGTTCAAGAACCTCAAGTGGTATAGGCCTTTTTTCACATGACTTGAGCATGCCGGAGAGAATTTTCTGCCTTGAAAAAGTTTCCCTGCTGCCGTCCTTCTTGACAACGACCAGAGGTTGCTCTTCAAGGCGTTCATAAGTGGTAAACCGCCGGCTGCAATTCGGACATTCCCGCCGTCTTCTCACGGCAGTCATTTCCTCGGTGGTTCGCGATTCTATCACCCTGGAATCGAGATATCCACAAAAGGGGCATTTCAAAGTTCTCCACCTCGGTTACTGAATTTTGGCCGGCAGTCTTCAAACTTTACAGCGCCAACCCTTACTCACAGACACCCTTGACAAAACAGGCAAACCATTGCCTCTCTGCATCATCAGCTCAGGGCCTCTTGTGTGTAAATCACGATAATAATTGCATTACCATACATCACCATAATTTAGGTAACCCAAACATCTGTTGGCACCATATATAGGCCATACTTCACTATTCAACACTATATATGATTTTCCTTGTGGATATCTACCTTACGAAGAGATTTTGCGGTGAATTTTTCTTGGTTGACCAAAAACCTTTCATGGGTGCCTTCACCCACTTTTTCCACGTCATCGAAAGCTGCCACTTCAAATACAAGCTTCCTTCCTTCAACGTGAGTTAGTATACCAGTAGCTGTCACCCGGAGTCCAGGGGGTGTGGCTGCCAAATGACTGATATTTACCAACGTTCCTACTGTAGTTTCTCCATCCTCGAGATAATCCTGAATTGCCTCAACACAAGCCTCTTCCATAAGCAGCACCAGGTTGGGAGTGGAAAATACATCCACCGCTCCGCTTCCCGCAAAGGAAGCCAGAGTGTCTTCTGTAACCTTTACCGACTTGCTGCCTTTGGCTCCAATGGGAACCTGTTTCATGAAACCACCCCGGTATGAATCATAGCCTGCTCAACATCAATACTATCATCTTAGTAACTCTACTCATTCAAAGTATACGCCAGGCGACACCCTGCATTAAGCGACTGAACCGCAGGGCATACCCTTTCCGTTATCCTTAGGTATTTGTCAAGCGCCTCACCGGTTAACCCTTCACACTGAACATCGTAGTTGATATGAATTTCTGTGAACCTCCTGGGCCGGCTTTCATTTTTCACCCCTTCAACGCGCAGTTGAAGCGTGTACCTAACAGTGCCCAACAGTGCTTCGCTGAATCTTGAACCTAACAGCGCCTAACAGTGCTTCACGGTACAGTGAACTGCAGTGATGATATACTCTGAAGTAAGAGTTGTAACATGGCAACGTAAACCGATTTATTCTTAGGCTATTTTCTCAAAGCCATTCTTAGCGTAAACGTATATGAAAAAACACGTCAAGTACAGGCCCGGAAATGTAAATAGGTGTCTTGGGCCAAGAGGCCCGGTTATACAAGAGATCCTTGGCCAATCAAGGCGTCTCCCGCAAGAATTCTATGCCAGGGCTGCCCTGGAGGTAGCTCCTGACTTGTTAGGCCTATTGCTTGTTCACCGAACCGCCGGGGGGGTTAGCGCAGGCCTAATCACGGAAACCGAGGCCTACGCAGGGCCTGAAGACAGGGCATGCCATGCGTATAACATGCGCAGGACCAAGCGGAATGAAGCGATGTACGGCCCCCCGGGAACCGCTTATGTATACCTGGTTTACGGCATACACCACTGCTTCAATGTAGTTGTATTTCAAGAAGGAATCCCCCACGCGGTGTTGGTCAGATCAATTGAACCGGTACTTGGGGAAAAGGTCATGCTAAAACGCAGAAATGGCAGGCTGCCACTGGCTTTGGGCCCGGGAAGGCTGTGCCAGGCTATGGGAATTGGGAAGCAGCACAACGGAGCAAACCTTGTAACCGGAAACCTCTACATTGCCAGGCCCCCTGATCGGTATGGGACAAACCGGGAATTCCACATACTGGAAACCCCTAGAATAGGCATTGATTACGCAGGTGAAGCCAGGCATTATCCTTGGAGGTTCGTGCTGTCGTCAAAACAATAGGGCCGCTTCCGGTTTCGTTTCAACCTGATCGTCTCAGTTTCGACGGTTCAAGTTCCCGGCCCAGCTCGACGATCCAACCCTGTCAGTTCAGGCTCTCAGGTTCCGGCTCTTCAGTTCAATCTCTTAGGTTCAAGTTCTTCGGTTCAAGCCTGCTCCAATTCGTGAGCTCAAGTTCCGGTTTCCAGTTCCCCTGCATCATTAAGACTCACAATATTACACTGTATTCCAACCCTTTGGGCTATCGTGCGTTCCCGCCCGTGACATGAGAACAGCAAGATCTGGTGCCGCCTGGAGAGTTCCGAAATAATCTTAAGCGCCCCTTCAAGCCTCTTATCATCATACTGAACAAAAGAATCATCCAGGAAAAACGGAAATACTTCCCTGGTTACGATAAGTTCTGCGACGGCCACACGAAGGGCAAAATAGCACTGGTCGACAGTGCCACATGATAGGCCCTCGATAGGCGTTTGGCTCTTGTCTCCGGGGTGAATGACGCTCATGTCGAGATCAGGTGATACTCGAACGTCCACGTATCTCCCCTGGGTTATTTGCCTGAGGATCTCACCTGCTCTTTCGTTTAGCATCGGGGCAAACTCCCGCCGCAAGTTCCTGGACAGTTCCTCAAGAGCCTTGAGCGCAAGATCCAGAGCTTCTTTGTCCTGTGTAAGCTCTTTTTCAATCTCTGTTACCCTGACAAGATCCTCCTCTATGGCATAAACAGGCCGGCCTTCCCGCTGCCTCAAGACAGTTTCTTTTTCCATGGACGCTTTTCGTTCTCGAATCTCGCTGAGTCCGGACCGGATCTGGCTTAGCTGCCTCTGTGCATCCTGATGGTCTTTTTCCGACAAATCATCCGAGTTACTACCCTCACCGGCAACTCCGTCAACCATACCGCCAGCCGGACCGTCAACCTTGTTAATGGGCATACCGGCGGCGACATCTGCCAACCCCATAGCGCCAATGCCATTCTCAAGTTCGTGAAGCTCGGCCTCCAAATCGCCAAGATCTCTTCCTGACAAAACAGCACCGAGTTTTTCCCTCAAATGGCCCAGTGATCTATTGGTGTCAACATATCTTTCGTGAACGGCAATCATCTCATAGAGTTCCTGTACAGATGCAACGCCGGCTGCCTCCAGTAACCGGTTCTCCGCTTGCTGCAGCTGCTCTTTTCTTGCTTCAAACCTCGAAAGCATTGCCTTAAACTCTTCCATCCGGTAGTCGATGTTATTCATCTCTTGATTTATCTCAGCAGATTCTCTCAATTTGGTTTTGAGCAGTGCCACAGCTCCGTCAGTTACAGCCTGGCCCCGGGCCAAGCATCCTGCCCTGGCCAGCGCCGATACAAGTTCCCTTTCGATTGCCGACAATTCCTGAGAAGACTCATACCAATACCTGTGAGCCAGGTCGTATTGATCTTTGGAGTTCATGAGGCGCCTGTTGAATTCAGATATCTCTTGTACCTGAAGGCGCAGGTTTTCCACTGAAGTTACGCCTTGAAGTTCCAGAAAATCGTGTAATTCCTTCCGGGCCTGGGCAACTCTTGTTGATTGCTCCTCTGCACGGGCTACTGCCAGGTTGTACTCTTCTTCAGCCTGCGACCGCACAGACAATGCTTTTCTGTGCCGGTACGACCCGATTCCAAAAACCACTATGGATATTCCAAATGCAGGTACCGCCATGGGCAGCCCCATGATAGTCAGCGCTATGGCTATCCCCAGCACTCCGAGGGAAAGCGCGTAAAGCCAGCCGCCGGCTCCCGTTACGTTAGTTTGAGCCAGGCCTGCCTTGGCTTTTTCGATTTCTACGTCGAGCCTTGATTTTTCCCGTTCCGAAAGCACGACTACATCCCGAAAACCTTCAGCCTCTGCCAGCAAATCCTCTCCGGCTGCCATATGAGAGATGCCCAGGTTTTTCGCCTGCTCTTCCAGCCGCCTGAGCGCTCTTCTTGTTTCGTTGGCATGCCTTTCGCCTCGGGCAGCGCCTGCCTTGCATGTAAGGTACTTTGAATACAACCCGGACACCTGGTCCTGGCTAAGGCCTGTGGAAAGAACAGGCCTGTATTGCTTCAGCCTATCCACCAAACCCTGTTTTTTCCCGGCCAAGCCCCTGATCTCAGCCTCGGTCTCGCTTATCCTTGCATCAACATCTTCTTGGTTCCGGATTAGGCCCTGTAAATCTTCCTGAAGGTTGTCAGGGATGTGCTTTGCCCATTCCATCAACCTCAAGCTGTCTTCCAGGCGACAGATCTGCTGCTTAAGCTGCCGGGCCTGGAACACCACTTTTCCAAGCAATACAGCCCTTATACAGTCAACCCGCCTGGACGCCCTTTGAGCCTTTTGAACCACATCCGCTTCATCTTGCCTTAGCCGGCGCAGTTCCACCAGGGTTTTCCTGATCTGGGATTCTCTCAACCTGGCTTCCTCGAGTTCGCCGGTAAGTTCCGCCTTTTGCTGCTGTATAACATCCAGTTTGGCACGGGTGCTGCGAGGAGTCTTGATTTTTCCCCTTTCCTGGTTGAGCACAGAAAGCGCCTTTGTAAAGGGAAGGTCCTCTTCACTGCCTTGAAGTATGTTCTCAAGTTTGCCCTGGATCTCAAGGCCCAAATCTCCGTCCTGGGTGCTTCCAAGCTGGCCTATCCAGATAGTGTTTCTGAATTCCTTGGCAGAAAGGCCTAAGTGTACCTGCGGGAAATTGTGCTCCTTGCGAGAATCCTGTGCGAATTCATATGTTATGTCTTCTCCTGTTATGTCGTCGTATATTTTGACTATGTCAGGATCAAACCATCTTTCTACACGGTAAGCCCTGCCGTCTGCCTCATATACCATAATGCCTCTGTACTCCTGGCCAACCCAGGGCCTGTACCTTTCAAATTCAGGAGTTCTGGATATCCTTGTGAGTCCTTCTTTCTTAAATCCGTACAACATGCCTGAAATAAACGCAGCTAACGTTGACTTTCCGCTTTCGTTGTCTCCGGTAATTATGTTAAGCCCATCTTCAAGCAAGATAGGCTGTCTTGCATGAAACTTGCCGAACGCAACGGGCAGAAGGCTTTTCAGTTTCACGTTAGTCCAGCCTCCTTCTGGTGATGATCTCCCCTTGCCTCAAAGCGTCAAGCCCGTAATACATGGCACGGTCAACAGTCACGGCCGCTTCAGTGTCGCCTTCTTGTTCCGCCTGCTGCCCAATTTCCATCAACCTTCGCACAAACCGGGCTTCAAGGCTTTGGTTTTCTGGATTCATCAACGGTTCCAAATCGTAATCCAGGACAAACTCAGGCATAAGGCGAAGGCTGAAAAATTCATCGATGAACTCGTGGCGCAGGCCTGCCAAATCGAGCCCTATTCCAGGGCTCAACCTTCCGGTAAGCGCGACCTTCCACATGTCCTTTTTCCGGGCCTCAGGGTTACCCACAGAAAGTATGGCGTTCCTTACCTGTTCGCCGGTATCAATACCGGTTAGATCAACCTCAGCGAACCTCACCGTGCGCAGGGCCATGGGGACAAATTCAGCCGAAATACATCCTGCCCCGCCGGCCTCCCCTGTGCAAGTAACCAGGTACACTCCTCTTTGGCCTTCGTCGCCAAATCCCAGGGGTTCCGGGCAACCGGAGTAAACCACTGTTGAGCCGGCTATGTTTCTGGCCATGGGTACATGAATGTGGCCCAGGGCGAAGTAGTCTGCTCCTGAGTTTGCTATGTGATCTGAATGTACCGGCAGGTACATTGATTCCTCAGCCAGGTCTCCATGAAGCAGCACTATGTTAAGGCGATCAGGGCGCTTCACCTGGAAGCCTTGGAGCAGAGGGTTTCGTTGGACAAAAGCAGGCCATCCCAAGCCATACACGTCTGCCTCTATCCCCTTGGCTCCCAATGAGACCCTGCTGACCCCGGTAGAAGCAAATACTGTTACATTGCCCGGCCAATCTACGCTGTAGTAGAGAGAATCGGGCAACAGCGGATCGTGATTGCCAGGCGAGATGAATACCCGGGTTTCGGGGATGGTGGAAAATAACAAGGCTGCATCCTTAACCCACGATGGGCGGGCGTAAAGATGTTCAAACAGATCCCCTGCTATCAAGAGGATCTGGGCGTTTTCTTCTTTAACGAAATCTACTATCCGCCATAACCCGGTTTCTATTTCGCGCCTTCTTATGTACCCGCGTTCTTTGTCCAGTTCAAATGAAAGAGGCTTACCTGCATGAACATCAGCTGTATGAACAATTTTGAGCATTGCCTTCCTCCGGCATGACACACTTATGGAAACCGCCGTATTCCCAGTGTATATCTCTGTATATTTCGGCTGTACTACTAGCTTCGCTTTTTGACTGAGTTTTCAACTCATCTTCGATTACGTTCTCGAGTTAAGCTCAATTGCGTTTCGATTGCTTTCCACAGGAACTTCTGAAGTACTCAGCAATTGGATGCATTTTAACCTACATCCTCTGCTAATCTTATCACAGGTTTTCAGGGCATTCACCAGGCTACCCTGTTGATGAAGAAGCAATGTGCCAGGTTGATCCGCAGCCGCCAGGGGGAACATGCCACCTTTTGCAGTAAGACGGGGCACGAATCCGGGCTGTGCGCCGCTGTCAGCAAATGCCTCTCACTTGGAAGGTGTAGCTTTCCCGGATGCCTCACCCCGGGGGTTCGCCGATAAATCGTCCCATTTGCCGCACCGTGACCCCCATCTTGCCGAAAGCACGCCATCTATGAAAATTTCCTGCATCTCACAGGCATTTCCACAATCATCGCACACAAAACCTCTGCTGTAGGCTTCCAATGAGGCGATTTTCTCAACTTGCCTAAATCGTGTGGAGTCTATTGTCTCCAGGTGCTTATCGCGAGCAAACAACGCCGCGCCCCAGGCTCCCATAACTTTGAAATGGGGTGGCACTGTTATTTCAAGCCCGATTTTCTGCCTGAGGGCCCACAGCATTCCTGAGTTGGCCGCAACTCCGCCCTGAAACAGCACCCTTGGCCTAATAGGCTGGCCTCTTGCAACATTTGTCATGTAATTAGTTGCCAGGGCGAGACATAACCCGGCAATCAGATCTTCCCGCCTGTATCCCAACTGCTGCTTGTGAATCAGGTCCGATTCGGCAAATACCCCGCACCTTCCTGCGATCCTGGAGGGAGCCTGGGATTTTAGCGCCAGCCGGCCGAATTCTTCTATCGTCACACCCAGCCTTGATGCTTGATAGTGTTTGCGCAGCAGGCACAGGTTCTTTCTTGGACCATCAAGCATCAAGGCTGGGTGTGACGATAGAAGAATTCGGCCGGCTGGCGCTAA
>DUTL01000044.1 GCA_012842105.1 Candidatus Fermentithermobacillaceae bacterium
CTTCAAACCACAACACATCTGTATAGAACTTGGCTATCCCGGTTGAAGCCAAAGCAATAGCTATAGCCACTCCTATTAAGATCCAAAGCCATCTTTGAGCTTGCATTTGTGAACCTAACCTCCTTTGCGATAACTAAACCGAATCCCGCAGCATTTGCTCCCATGCATCCACATACTCCTCTTTGGTCATGAGCGGCTCAAAGCTATCGATAATTCGCTTTCCAAGGGACGCGTCCTCCCATAGAACGTCTATTGCCGTAAGAGCAAGAATCTTAGCCGGCAATACATACGCTGTATCAGGGTCGTTGACCACGTACTCTTCAGAATGGGCCATCCCTCCGGCCCCTCCGCAGGCAGGGTGAATGGCAGGAAGCAAATGCATGATATCTCCCATGTCAGACGATCCGGCCCCGTGAGCACCAGTATCTACCATATGTTTTCCTACAAGGCGTTCTGCATTCGCCCTGAACGCTTCATCGAGCACTTGGTTGCTGCGTCTAGGCAGGTAACCCGGAATATCTTCTATCTCCACCTGTGCTCCAATGGCTTCTGCGCCTGCCGCAAGCGCCCTTGTTACTTTCCTGTTGGCATTCTTGATCGCTTCAAGGGTCTTACCTCTTACATAGGTTTCCATTCTCACATCAGCAGGAATTACATTAACAAGATCGCCGCCTTTTGTTATGATCGGGTGAATTCTTATGTGGTCTTCGTCTCTAAATGTCTCTCTTTGAAGGTGAATCCCCATAAGCCCCAAAATTGCGGCATTAAGCGCATTGATCCCCAAATGGGGAGTCGCCCCTGCGTGAGCTTCTTTGCCTTTATACCTGATAAGTTTTCCGATGAATCCATTTGAAGTTCCGCCCACCAAGATTTTTGTGTCAGGCTCCAGTGAAGCCATGTGAACCATCATTGCAATATCTATGTTATCAAAGAAACCTCCGGCCAAAAGCTCTTGCTTGCCTCCAATAAACCGGATTTTACCTTGTTTTCTAAGTTTCTGCCTGTACTCTACTTCTACGTACTCCTCTGCAGGCACTCCCAGGAAGGTAATTCTGCCTGACAGGTACTCCATGGCTCCTGAGTTTACAAGCCCTATTGCAGAACCGATCATAGATGCTACTTGTCCGTTATGCCCGCAAGCATGGGCTGCCCCGGTTACTGGGTCTGCGTAAGGATGCCCGGGGCAAACTACAGCGTCAAGTTCTCCCATAATGCACACGTTAGGGCCGTCTTTGCCTGAAGGCAGCACTCCGGATACACCGGTTATCCCAAGACCAACCGTAATATCCAGGCCGAGTTCCAAAAAACAATCTTTTACCAGGCTTGAGGTCTTAAACTCCTTATACCCCAGTTCCGGATTGGCCATTATATGTTGTCCCAGCCCTATAATCCTTTCCCGGTTTTTGTCTATTTGGTCCAGCGCTGCCTGTTTGAGCTTTTCTTTAGTCATTGATCTCCCCTGCCTGCCTTTCTCATGCTGTAGCTTATGTATACGTTTTTCTATCAAGCACTTCGGGTTTCCTCTAATTGGAGCCAATAATCCAAAGCGCCTGGGTTAGTCCAGGCGCTCAAAGAGAAGTCTCCCTGGGCAAATACAAGATACCGGTTGTGTCCTCCTATTGGTCCTTCGCTATTTGCCAACCGGCAAATTCCTGTACTATGTCGCGCACTCCTTCAGAATACGGTTTCCCGGATACATACGGCACATTCCGCTTAACTATTTCATGGGCATTTTGAACAGCCGCCCTCATGCCTGACCACATCAGCATGTCAAGGTCATTGAGCCCATCTCCGATTGCCAGCACCTCTTCCCTGTCTATGCTCATAGAGTCAGCCAGAAACTCAACTGCCTTGGCCTTGGACACGCCTGGCGGCTGAATCTCCAGAAGATGAGGCAAGCTCTTGATCACGGTTACTTTCGGCAGCCATTTTGCGTGCAAACTCCTTAAGATTCTGTCGGATTGTTCCGGAGGCACCCTCAGAGCTATTTGAGTGGGAGCTCCCGGTATTTCCCGTATGGACTCAACTATGTTGATGCCGTACCCCAAAAGCCTGGAATACTTCTCTGTTTCCCGCCCCTTCACGTGGGTATACATGTCTTTTCGGACCAGAAAATAAAACGGGTATCCCAGTGCTTTGAGCTCCAGTGCAATATTCTGGGCTACATGCCTGTCTATGGTTTTTTCGTATATAGGAGGTTCACCAATCCTGGCAATAAGGGCACCTCCGTTAGCTATTATTGGCTCGTCTATCCCCAAATACA
>DUTL01000045.1 GCA_012842105.1 Candidatus Fermentithermobacillaceae bacterium
AGCATGGCTGTACAGCATCTCATACAACTCTGCCTTGTAAGCCCCCTGGTCACCGGTTAGCTTGTATAGCCGGATCAGCTGCTCGCTGTAACGTCTGGCAACTTCCAGGCGCCGCCTTTTCTCTGTACTGTTCAACCGCTTACCTTCTTCTAACAGCCCAATAGCCCCGGCTAAGTCCCCGTCTTCTACGAGTTTATCAACAGACCACTGCCTCACATCATCCAGATGCATGTACTCGCTCAGCAGATTGTCGATTTCATCTTCTGCCGCCCCGGCTTCTTTCAGGATATCCGCCTTAATCAGTATCCAGGTTGTAAACTCACGTTCTCTTCTAAACTCATTCTCCCTGGATAGTGCAGACTGAAGCCGGCTCTCCACCACTTCCATTTTGCTTTCTATGTACTCTGGCTCGTTAAGGCTACCTGTGAAGACAGGCAGGAGCTCATCCTCAAGGTGATCTGGGCCTCTTTGCTTCAGGCAACGGCATAGCCATGTGAACAGTCTCAGATTCACGTTGTTGTCTTTGCTCCTCCTTGAAATAGCTAAGAATACTTCACCGCAACCGTACACTATGCTTGACTTCACCCCACCGGAGTCATCAATAGGAAGATCGCGGAGTTCTTCGAAGATGGTAATCCCCATTTCCAGGGGAATCATGTATTCCCCTGCCTCAAGCAATGTGTCTATCTCCACAAAGTAATCCAGAATATCACCATACAGATTGTAGGATTCATTGTAGCTCACGTAACCTTCATGCATGAGATAACCCCTGAAAGTCTGCCTGATTCTCTTAACATATTGGTCAACCGTAACGTACCTAAAATAGGCAATGTATCTGTTCTGAAAGGCCTCAAACAGTTCATCGTTTTCGTACAGCTGCTCCCGCAAAAAGCTAAGAGCTTCCTCTTCCCCGATACTCTGCAGCACAGACGGCAGTTCATCCAAAGGGCTCGCTGTTCGAGCAACTGCCTCGCCAACATGATCTTCGGCCAGCGCATAGACAACTGCGGCCATATGCTTGCAGTTAAGGCCATCTTTAGCATATGGGCAATCGCAGGACATGCTGATGACAGAACCGTCTTCAGCCGTGAACACCTCAACACTGTAGACGTCAGTTCCAGTCACAGTAGCGAAATAGTGGTGGCCGTCCTTCTCAATCTGCTGCACTCGGCCCGACATATAGTAGTCATACCCCCGGGCAAGAATATGGGGCTGAAAGCAGTCCGTAGTTAATCTGCAGGGTCTATCTGGTCTGCCACCTTTGGTCGAATCCATGTATGTTGCCTTCCTTTCGATATTACTGTAGTAAGCCAAATGAATTACCACCGGTCCAGGCACCTGGCCCTTAATTGCCCTCCATTGAATAATCTCAAAAGTGCGAAGATGGTAGTGCGCGGAGTGTGGGAGAGCCTTCATTGGCCTCCGATGAAAATCTGAAGGAACCCCCATCTTCGCTTCAACCCTCAGGTCAATACTAATACGGTGCCAAATTCCATTTTAACCCCTCAGACGCGGGATGGGAACCGGTGTTTGGAAGGTGTTTTGCCGGGAGAACCCACCGGGTGGTACGCCACGTGTACCAATCCACCCGATGTTCGCGCGATTACGGCTTTGCGTGGTACGCCACGTGTACCAGTTGGAGCCAGAGCAGCCTCCGTGCAAGTTTGAAACCGGGGACCGGAATATCCCCTACCTCAGATAACTGATAACCTCCTTGTTCCTGGGTTTAGGGGATGGCCGCTCGCCATCTATGTATCCCAAAGTCACAGTGCAAACATGCCTATAGTTCTCGGGTACACCCATCTGCTTCATCAGTTCCTGCCCCTTTTCCGATGAGAAA
>DUTL01000046.1 GCA_012842105.1 Candidatus Fermentithermobacillaceae bacterium
TAAGTTAATTGTTGGCTGGGGGAGGAGGATTCGAACCTCCGCAGACAGATCCAGAGTCTGTTGGCCTACCACTAGCCGATCCCCCAAGACTGCACAGCAGGTACGATTATACCATTAACCACAAATCGAGACAATATACTTTTCGTAGATCCACAATGCCCGGCCAGCCGGCAGTGCTACACCTGCTCGCTTCTTGGTAGACTACCTTTCCCACACAATTGTATCAAAAGGCCTCAAATTCCTGGGCTCCCGCTCCTGGTCCGGATATCCCACAGGTATCATGGCCAGAGGGCGTAAATTCGCAGGTAATTCCAGTGCTTGACGCACCATTGTTTCCCGGAAAGCTCCTACCCAACAGGTTCCCAGGCCGAAGGAGGTAGCAGCCAAAAGGATGTTTGTAACCGCTGCAGCTGTATCCTGGATAAAGTAGAGGCTCCTACCCCTGTCTTCGTACCGTACAGCTGATACTTCGGGATCTCCGCACACCACGATTACCACCGGCGCCTGAGCCAGGGAAACCTGGTTGCCTGAGGCTTCTACCAATTTCTGCTTTGTGTTATGGCCTCTGACTACGCAAAACACCCACGGTTGCCTGTTCCCTGCACTTGGCGCCACCGACGCACACTCAAGCAATTTTCTCAAAACGTCTTCAGGGATGGGCCTATCTTGAAACTTCCTTATACTACGCCTTTTGTTTATCGCTCCGATAACATCCACGGCACAATCGCCTCCTTCATCAGGTTTAACTAACCGGGCGTTACAATAATTTGTTTATGAACTGAATTGCAGCGCCGATTCTGGAAATAGTTTCGTCCCTGCCAAGCACGTACATAATATCGAACAATCCCGGGCCAAACGTCTTCCCGCTTAACGCCAGCCTGGTAGGGTGAATCAACTTGCCGCGCCCGATGCCTTCACTCTGAGCGAGGCTAGTGTACGCGTGCTCACAAGCCTCAAGGCTCCAGTCAGGCATGCGTGACAGTACTTCTGTGCACTTTTGCAGTAATCCTGCAACGTTAGGTTTGGCGAAGTGTTTTTTGACACCTTTTTCATCGTAACTTCCAGGTGGCCTAAAGTAGAACTCCATGCTCTCCGCCAAATCTTCAAGCGTCCTTGCGCGCTCTTGCATTGTGATTACAGCTTGTATCAGCCAATCCTTTCTTGGGGCCAGTTCTTCCCTTGTAGCCAATCCTGCGGATTCAATGAAGGGAATGAGCTTCTGCACCAACTCCTCAGGTTCAAGTTGCCTGATGTACTGCCCGTTCATCCAGGTTAGCTTCTGAACGTCGTACACAGCAGCTGTTGATGAGACTCTTGATAGCTCGAACACTTCAACCATATCTTCAAGAGACATGATTTCTCTGGTAGCATCAGGCGGCGTCCAACCCAAAAGCGCTATGTAATTCACAATGGCCTCAGGCAAATATCCTTTGTCTCGGAACTCTTCCACAGTTTGTGCGCCGTGCCTCTTTGACAATTTAGACCTATCAGGCGCAAGGATCATGGGGACATGCGCAAACTTAGGCATTGGAGCAGGCAGAGCACGGTAAATCATCATCTGCCTTGGAGTATTTGAAAGATGCTCGTCTGCTCTTAACACGTGTGTGATTCCCATGAGCCAATCATCAATAACGCAAGCAAAGTTATACGTTGGAAGGCCGTCGGATTTCATGATTATGAAATCTGCAATTTCTTCATTCTGGAAAGAAACTTCACCGTGAATGAGATCGTTTACCACTGTATTGCCCTGGTCAGGAGTAACAAACCTGATGGCGTACTTTCGCCCTTCATTCTCGAACTCACGAGTCTGCTCCTGAGTAAGATTCCTGCACCTTCCACTGTATCTAGGCGCCTTCTTGGCCAGCCTCGCCTGTTCCCTTTCCGCCTCGAGTTCTTCCGGGGTGCAGTAACACCTGTACGCCAGGCCCTTGTCCATCAATGTCTGTGCATACTTACTGTATAAATCCTGACGCTGAGACTGTTGATATGGGCTTGCAGGGCCGCCCACAATAGGCCCTTCATCCCAATTCAAGCCAAGCCACTTGAAACTCTCCATCATCTTTTCGGCAGAATCTTCAATAGTGCGTTCGACATCGGTATCTTCAATTCGCAACACGAATTTCCCGCCGTTACGCTTCGTATAGAGATAGTTAAAAAGAGCTGTCCGAGCTCCGCCAATATGGAGATATCCAGTAGGAGAGGGAGCAAATCTTACACGTAAGTCGCCCACCTGACAACACCTCGTATTCAGTAAACTATTGCTTCTTAAGTGCCCAAAAGGGCGGGACAACATGCCCGCCCTTGATTATTGCCCAGGATATTATACCACGACGCCCGGTGCGCCAAGGAACCCGAACAACAGGGTTCACCGCTTCCCAAGAGCCTCTGATATAATTCCCTGCATGATTGACCTATTATGTGCTAGCTGGATTGTTCGTTAGCTATGCGTTCCAAGGCCAGAAGTTCTTCCCATTTTCTGTCTACTTCGGCCTGAATCTGTTCAATGATGCCCTCATTCTCAGGCCTGAACAGATGGCGGAACCTGCCCTGGGCCTTTAAGAACTCAACAACAGGTTTCTTCTCTCTTGGTTTGTATGTTACCCGAACCTTGTTATCGACTACTTCGAAAAGGGGCCAGAAACACGTATCCACTGCCAGCCTGCACATTTGAATGGTATCTGCGGCGTCGTAGCGCCATCCCCTTGGACACGGTGCCAGTGCATTTATGAACGCAGGCCCATCAACGGCAAACGCTTTTTCGCTCTTTTGGTGCAAGTCATTCCAATGGGCAGGTGAAACCTGGGCCACATACGGAATCTCATGGGCCATCATTATCTTGGTAAGATCTTTCCGGTGGTCCGGTTTGCCAGGCAGCACTTTTCCTACAGGAGTAGTTGTAGTATCGGCGCCCATTGGTGTAGCCGACGAGCGCTGGATACCTGTATTCATGTAAGCACCATTGTCATAGCAAACATAGACCATGTTATGGCCTCGTTCCATTGCACCGGACAGGCTCTGCAAACCAATGTCATAAGTGCCTCCGTCTCCTCCGAATGCAATAAACTTCATGTCGTCTGTCACTTTTCCCTGACGCTTCAAAGACTCATATGCAGCTTCAACGCCCGAAAGGCTGGCCGCAGCATTCTCAAATGCCGTATGGACAAAAGGAGCCCTCCAAGAGGTGTACGGGTAAATGGTAGTAGAAACTTCAAGACAGCCTGTTGCGCTGCCAACCACCACAGGTGACTTGGCTCCACGTAACATCTGCCTCACTACGATTGGTGCACCACATCCGGCACACATCCGGTGACCCGGGGCAA
>DUTL01000047.1 GCA_012842105.1 Candidatus Fermentithermobacillaceae bacterium
GCAGGTTTTCCTCGTTCATTAGTCAGTTTGTGTTGAGTAGTACATTCTGTGTACCACCGTTCCCTATTTCCGGTGCGAAAAGCCGGTGAGCGGTACACCACGCCACGTATCTCCGTTTTGCGAGCGCAAATCCGCTGATTGGTACACTACGTGCACCAATCCACTTATTCTTCGCGGCAAAGGGTCCAAATTGCCACGGGTTTTGCCCGGTGCGGTAGATGTCGGTGCCCAGGGCGACACCCACCAGGCAGGCGTTCTGCGGATTATTCCAGGATAGAATCTGCTGTGAGTACGCACGTGAGGCATGCTATTTGCTTGACGTTATGGGTAAGCAAAGTGTAATCTGAAATGAAACCCATGTTGACAGAATCCGGTTTGATCAGGGTTACAAGAATATTAGGAGGACCGTCATGCTAGTCGACTATCACGTACACACGTTGGGGCACGGTGAATACGGAAACTCACTAGAAGAGGTTTATCCGTTCTTCCGTGAAGCATCAAAGCAAGGGTTGGCTCAAATAGGAATAGCTGACCATACACAATTGGCGCCAAGCCGGGCGGTGTCGGCATTACGGCAGGCCAACAGCTATTTTCCCGAGGTCGAGCTGCGCCTTGGTTTTGAACTTGACTTTTCCAGGGATACTGAAGAACAGTTGAACTTTGCAATGGCCATGCCTGGCATTGACTATTTCATTGGCTCCATTCACTATATCGGGGATTGGCTTTTTAATAACGCAGCCCTTAGAGACGAGTTCAAAAGGCGCGATATCGATACTGTTTATGAGCAGTACTACAGCCAGGTGAACTCAGCTTGCATGACAGGGCTTTTTGATATAGTAGGACACTGTGATCTTATAAAACTGTTTGACCCAGGCTTGCCCCAGAAGGGTATCATGTACTATGCCGATCCGGTACTCAAAGCTATCAAAGATGCTAATTTGTGTGTAGAGATCAACACAAGTGGGCTGCAAAGGCCTATCTCTGAAATGTACCCGTCTGAAGAAATATTGCGCAGGTGTTATGAATACGAAATTCCCATCACGTTCGGTTCTGATGCACACGTTGCTGCTGACGTGGGCAGGGATATTTCCCTTGCACGCCAGTCTGCAAAGAGAGTGGGCTACCGCCAGATAGCTACATTTGCCAAGCGGAGGCGCATAATGGTTGTTTTCTAATCAAGCGGCCCAAAGCCGTAAGCGGGCCAGTGAATGGGTTTTGCAGGTTGTGATGTAACTAGTGTATCGCAGTACACTAGTTTGTGCTTGCACAGATCAATGTGTGCCATATCGCAATGTATGTATCACACAATCGAAGATTTGACTGCTAGACGTGGGTTTTGTTTCCTTGGCACGTTTATTGCAAGATCAATTACAATGGATGTAGATGCTAAAAAACGTATTACTGAACACAGTTGTGTAACCACGGGAGGCAGTCGAATGAAGAAAGCTGTTCATTTTGGCCCAGGAGGCATAGGAATGGGCTTGTTCGGCCAACTGTACTATGAATCAGGGTACGAAACGGTGTTTGTTGGGCGGAATCCGGAAAAAATCAGCCTAATCAATCAGTATAGAAGCTATCCATTGGAAATACTTAATGACGCCGGGGAATCAAAAGAAGTAGTCGTAAAGAATGTCCGTGCTATGTCGGTTCTTGATGAAGACGCAGTATCTCAGGAGATTGTCGATGCTGACATAATTTCAACGGCTGTTGGAGCATCTAATTTGAGGTCTATTGCAGAACCCCTTGCCAAAGGCCTGTGTTTGCGATGGGAAAAGGGTAATCTGGCACCTATTAACGTTCTCCTAGGCGAGAACATGGTGGAGACAGGCCAACGGTTTCGGGAGTTTATTGAAAACGAGTTGCCGTCTTCAAAAGCAAAGGTTATGTTTCGGGATACTGTAGGGGCAGTGGACGCTTCTGTACGGCGCCTTTCACTTGGGGTCAAACTTGGAGCTTTTGAAAGCCATCCGTTGAAGCAGCAGGTTAATGATGGCAGGACCTTATGCTTGCCCGTGGACAAGGATGCCCTCAAAGCGCCTATGCCTGGCCTTAAATATATTGAACCGGTTGGCAATTTTGACTTCCTGAAGAAACTTAAGATATTTGTGTCAAACAGTGGCCATTCAATACGGGCATACCTTGGCCACGTCAAAGGATATACCTATATGTCTGAATGCAGGGAGAACCCCAGAATTATTGATGTGGTATACGGGTCTATGATGGAAGCGGGCCGGGCTACCTGCAAAGAATTCGGCATGCCTTTCGAGGATGTAGAAGCAGGTATTAAGCAGCGTGTTTCAGACATGGCCCAGGAGCCGTCGTTGGACGACCCGATTTCCAGGGTGGCACGCCAACCGCTGCGGAAACTGGCTGATAATGAACGGCTGATGGGCGGTGCCAAGCTTGCGGTAAAACATGGCATGTTGCCACTCAATTTGTGTCTTTCAACTGCTGCGGCTCTTCATTTCTACGATCCGGCTGACGAGTCTTCCGTACGGCTCCAGAGCATGATAAGTACCGATGGGCCTGACAAGGTGCTGAAGGAAGTATGCAACATTGATGAAGACAGCCCTTTGTTTCCGTTGATTCTTTCTTCTTATGACTTGTTGGGAGAAGGTTTATTGCTCTAGTTCTCAAGCGGCATTTTGCAGATCAATGGCCTTATCCGGCCCTTGGGTCGGGCACTTGATGTATTGAGTTTGCTGATTCAGAGAGTTGAACATTTTAAAAGCAGAGGGTTTTGCATGGGAATGACCAGAGAAGAACGGGTGAAAGCGTACGTAGAACAGCATCCGGGAAGCAATGCTCAAGATGTGGCAGAAGCCCTGGGGCTCCATAGGAGCGGTGTATCTGCTGATCTAAATAGGCTTTACCGGAAAGGAATATTGGTGAAACAAGGCAAGCGTCCGGTAAGATTCTACCCGGCAGGCAGTGAGCCGGGCAATTCTTGCCCTGTTGAGGCTGATGATCAAGAAATGCCCCGGCGCGGGCGGCAACCTGATCAAGACGGCGAACCACTGCCAGCTGCCTTGCAGGAACCCGGTGGAGGGAAACACAAGGATGCTCATAATGGTTCTGTGTTTGGCTGCATCATAGGGAGTAATGGCAGTATAAAGGCGCAAATCCAGCTTGCCAAAGCTGCGGTGGCCTACCCTCCGTATGGCCTTCACACTCTCATTACAGGGGAAACAGGAGTTGGTAAGAGCCTTCTGGCAGAAGCCATGTGGAGATACAGTGTATCTATTGAGGCCTTTGGATCAAGCAAGCACGGGAGAACACCGCCGTTTGTTGTGTTCAGTTGTGCCGAATATGCCGATAACCCTCAACTCTTGCTTGCGCAGTTGTTTGGATACGTCAAAGGTGCATTTACAGGGGCCAACGAAAACAGGCCTGGCTTAGTAGAGCGTGCCCAAGGCGGTATTTTGTTCCTGGATGAAATACACAGGTTGCCTCCGACGGGGCAGGAACTTTTGTTCAGGCTGATTGATAAGGGGCAGTTCCGGCGTATTGGCGAAATGCAGGACAGAAGCGCGAACCTCATGATCATAGGCGCCACTACCGAGACGCCTTCGAGTGTTTTGCTCAGTGCTTTCAGGCGAAGGATTCCGGTGCATGTTGAATTGCCGAGGCTCGCAGAGAGGCCTGTGTCAGAAAGGCTATCGTTGATAGCCCATTTTCTTCTGCAGGAAGCTAATCGCCTGGGGCTACCTGTGCAAATATCCGGCGGGGCCCTCAAGATGTTTATGTGTTTTGATTGTGTGGCTAACATCGGGGATCTGAAAAACACTTTGCAGTTGTGCTGTGCCAAAGGATACCTATCGCTTTTGAGTGATTCTCAACCGGGTGAAGCACTGGCTGAGCCGGAAAAGGGCGAAGACGCCGGGAGAGTGCTTAAGATCAATATTGAGGATGTACCTCAACGGGTATACGAGCGGATGCAGAATATGGAGGTTTTACAGGACCCGCGTCTTTCATCAGTTTTCAACCATGTATTCTGCATCCGCTCGTATACCCGTTGAGGTACATCCTCAATATTGATCTTAAGCACTCTCCCGGCGTCTTCGCCCTTTTCCGGCTCAGCCAGTGCTTCA
>DUTL01000048.1 GCA_012842105.1 Candidatus Fermentithermobacillaceae bacterium
CCGGCCTGGGGACGGGGCTGTCTTTACGGTTGAATGGCAGAATGTTCACGTGGAGTATTCGTAGTTGGTGGAGATGCCTGCAAAGCTCTGCAAAACCCTGCAAAGCGCGGGAACGCTGGCCGGCCACTGGAAACATCCATCACATCCTCAAGGCCCAAAGCTTTGCAGGCATCTCCACCAACTACGAATACTCCACGTGAACATTCTGCCATTCAACCGTAAAGACAGCCCCGTCCCCAGGCCGGCTTTCCACACTGATTGCCCCACCTGTTCTGTCACATGCTTCGTTGACGATTGCCAGCCCCAACCCGGCGCCGCCTGTAGACTTCTGCCTTGCCGGGTCTATGCGGAAAAAACGGTTGAAGATTTTGCCCAGATGCTCCGGCGGTATACCCGGGCCGGTATCAGAAACCATGAGCACCATCCGGCTGCCATTTCCCGGAAATTCCAAACTCACCGCAACCTTCCCTCCCGGCGATGTGAATTTTACAGCATTATCATACAGGTTAGTGATGATGAGCCTGAACAGCAGGGGATCCATACGCACTTTGGTTCCCACCGTGGTTTTGACCTTGGCCTCTTTTTGCCGGTTATATCGAAATGCGACTTCCAGCTTCTTTTCGGAACTGATGTGAACACGGGACTTGACTACTTCCTCTATGATTTCCACCGGATTGACCCTCTCTTTGGAGGCTGCAGCAGCTCCGCTCCTGGTACGCAACAGCGACAGTATGCTCTCTGAAATGTTCTGCAAGGTGAGAATCTCTGTATGAATATCATCTATAAGATCAGATAGTTCTTCAGGTTCAGGCGGAGATATCTGCATAGATTCAACCAACACCCCTATTGACGCAAGAGGAGCCCTGAGTTCATGGGCTGCAGCCATCAAGAACTGCTCCTGCCCTTCCACGGTTTTCTCAATTTCAGCCGCCATATGGTTAAAAGAATTACCCAGTTGACATGTTTCCAAAGGGCCTTTCGGAGATACCCTGGAATCGAGCCTACCTGAAGCCATCATTCTGGCGGCCCTGGAAAGGTCAGAGACAGGTTCGGAGATCATACGGGATAGATTCCACGCAAACGCCAGAGCCACCAATGAAGCAACTCCCCCACCTGACAGAACCATACGCATTACGTTTTCATACTGAGTGACGATATCGCCCAAATCCTGAGCAACAAACACCGCCCCGCCGTTTCCATCCCAATCAGACGGAACCGCGACGTACATCACAAAACTTCCGTCAGCAAGATAGTACGTATTTGAACCTTCCCTGCCTGATAGAGCAGCCTTGACCTCTGGGAATTCAATCTTCTTGTAAGCCATCGCGGGGTCAGACGCAGAGTCCTCAAGAACCTTACCGCTGCCGTCCAGCACCAGCACCCTCCCTTGAAAAGGGATGCCTCCTATGGAAGTGAGCCGGGCCGCAGAAGGGCCTCCTCTGGCCCGAATGGCCGATGCAAGCAGATGAGCCTGGCCATACAGTGAAGCCCGCCTGGCGCCTATGATTGAGGTTTCCAGCAGGCGCGACATGAAAAGCACCAGAATTCCGAGGATCACCCAGATTACAAGCAGGTAAGATAGGGCCAGGTGCCACCTGACTCCCAATACGGGCTTCCGCACCGCTGTTTGCCCGTCGCTTCGCCGGCTCTTACTCACAGTAGTATCCTACTCCTCTTTTGGTCAGTATGAGTCTGGGCTTCGCGGGGTCATCTTCTATCTTTTCCCGCAAACGGGAGATTTGGATGTCAACTGCCCTGGAACTTCCCAGAAAGTCATATCCCCAAACAATCTCCAACAGTTTATCACGGGTGAATACCATTCCAGGCTGCCTGAAGAAAGTGGCCAGCAAGTCAAATTCCTTAGGGGTGAGGCTTATTTCCATCTTGCTTTTCCATATCCGTTTCTGGTTGAGGTCTATCAGGATGTCACCCCTCCTGATTTGACTCCGTGGAACGGAATTCATTGAAGTGCGCCTGGATACCGCTTTTATTCTGGCTTCAAGTTCCCTGACACTGAAAGGTTTGGATACGTAATCGTCAGCTCCCATCTCGAGGCCGACTACTATGTCAATATCCTCCGACCTGGCAGTTAGCATTATGACCGGAAGGCCGGGAAACCTCTCCCGTATTTCCCTGAGAACAGTCAAGCCATCTCTTCCCGGGAGCATTATGTCAAGAAGCACCAGGTCCGGCCTTTCATTTTCAATGGTGTCCAGAACAGTCGTTCCTTCATAGCACGCCACAACCTCATGGCCGATACCTCTGAAACTCCGGACTATTCCCTTAACCAGGGTCTTATCGTCATCTACCAAAAGGATTTTCATTGTGAATGGTCCTTCCTGTTTTGCGAACCTTCCTTTCAAGCAATTCTTCATGTATGATGAAGGCCGAACTCTTGCTAACATTATCTCACACGGATTTTCATCTTCTCATATACAGTTCATCTTCTCTCAGAAGTAGATACCGGCGATAGGTGCACCCTCTCCCGATCAACTCCCTCGAGCGCCAGCTACCGTCCTCTCCTGATGTTCTCCATAGTTGCTGCATGTTCCTGACAAATTTCATCCAATTTTCTTAGGTAAAGTGATTCGCGATTCAGATGCCTTTTGGAAAGAGAAGAAGGAACCTTAGCTATCATACTATCTATGGACAGATCGCGGTCGACAACCGTCACAATGGTGATACCGTATTTTGTGCTCAATCCAAGCTTGATAGCATCCCTGGTAGCTTGCTTTCTTACAGCCTGCTGGTCATATTTCGCGGTAGGCCTGTAATGCTGGTCTCCGTTGTACTCAAACCCGACCCCTTCCCGGTAAAACCGGTCTATTTCGAGGGGCTGTCCGGTTTCAGGATTCTTTAGAAAAGAAGGCCTGGCATTGTCCATATACGATGTGGATGCAACAATTTCATCAAGAATCTTTCGCATAAGGAATTCGCCCAAGAATGGAGCCATGTCCTTTTCCCACAGCAGCATTTCTATGCGAAGCCTTTCAATCTCGTCTGGGTAACATGGAACTGCTATTCTTGAGTTTCCGGTATTGCTCAACGCAACCCAGCCATGCTTAGTCAGGGAATGGCACGCTTGTAATGCCGCGGACCGGCTCACGCCTGCCAATCTCGCGAGTTCTGCGAGTGACGCGTGACTCTTCACTTCTGCCACCGCTCGCAGGTATTTCGCGCCGACCGACAAGTCTTTGGTATCAACAAGGGCATCAGGAACTAACACCATTTTCAATATACGCAACAACCTTCTCCACAATTTCCCATCAACCGACTGTCTTTATATCATATCGACGCCAAAATGACAATATATGGATGTGAAATCGAGCAACATATGATGCTAATGCTAAGTCGCCTGGACAATCAGTATAGATTTAATACAGGTCGCGCCGGAAGCTGTATGAATTTCAAGCTGCTGTATGGAAAAACTACTGCTTCTCGCCAAGGCTGTCTATTTTTCATACTGGTTTTCGAAGAGCTGTATGATTTCCGTACAGGTTCAGCC
>DUTL01000049.1 GCA_012842105.1 Candidatus Fermentithermobacillaceae bacterium
AATTATCCCACCTCACCTATACCGGATCCTTGGATCAACCACCGCATACAGCACATCTGCAGCCAGATTGCCAACCATAACGAGAATGGATGAAAACAGCGTAACCCCCATAACCACAGGATAGTCGCGGTTAAAAATAGCGTTAACCCCCAACCTTCCCATGCCCGGCCACCCAAAGACGGTCTCGATTATGAATGAACCTCCTATCAGGCTCGGAAGAGACATCCCAAGAAGCGTGATTATGGGAATCGCTGCGTTTCGCAGTGCATGCTTGAAGATAACTTTCTTCTGAGGCAATCCCTTTGCCCTGGCTGTTCTGATGAAGTCCTGCCTGATAACCTCTAGCATAGAAGACCTTTGATACCGTGCCCACCTGGCGATACTCGACAAAGACATGACAAGTACAGGCATTACCATGTGAGCCAAAGTATCCATGAAGCGGTTGAAAAATCCAGGGGGCACGTTAATGCTGTTCATCCCAACAGAGGGCAAAAGCTTTAGTTTCCCTGTCAAAAACAGGATAAGCATCATAGCGAACCAAAAACTGGGCATGGATACTCCTATGAACGCCAGAACAGTGAGCACATAGTCAGACATCTTATACTGGTTGACAGCTGACCATACGCCTATGAGCACCCCAACAACGAGTGATATCACCATAGACACTGATGCAAGTAGCAGCGTGTTGCCTATCCTACTGCGTATCTCATCCATAACAGGGCGGCGGCTTATAAAAGAAAACCCCAAATCACCCTTGATAGTCTTACCCAGCCACAGCGCATATCTAACAGGCAGCGGTTTGTCCAAACCCAAGCTTTTCCTCACAATAGCAAGCATCTCGGGGTCATTTTGCCCCACAAGCGGATCCACATAGAATGATGTAGGGTCGCCGGGAGCCAAATTCATGATAAGGAAAGAAATCATGGTGACTCCAAACAGCATGGGTATCATAAGCAGGAACCTTCTCGTCAGGTAACGTCTCAAAACATTCTCCTCCCCCTAATCAAACGACCTGCTTGCTAAGTAAAAGCGCGAAGACATATGTCTTCGCGCTTCAGTCGTTTGTACCTACTTACCGTCAGTCACATACAGCCAGGCCGGATTCCAGAATCGTACCCAGTTCAGGCTGCTCATTTCTGCCTCGTCAACCTTCAGCCGCTGCGAGTAGCAATACATAGTCTGGGGGTACCACATGAAAGCCGAAGGGCACTGGTCACTGATAATTGTCTGCAATTCGTTGTAGATTTCCTGCCGCTTTTCGCTGTCCATTTCCGTTTGGCCGCGCTCAAACAGTTCATCTACCTCGGGGTTTAGGAATGCACAATAGTTAGAACCTGGGCCTCCCGACGGGTATGACCAGCTTGCATAAATCGCACTGTAGCGGTCAGGGTCAGGCCCTAGGCCATTTGCAAGCAAGATTGCGTCAAAGGGAAGGGGATCGGTATTGGCATTGAGTTCTCTGACTATGGCGCTCCACTCAAGCCCTCTCGGATTCATGGTTATACCAACTTTAGCCAGGTCAGACTGAACGATGAGAGCCGCCTGTTCCCTCTGCACATCCCCGTGCCTGTAAAGGAGGTCAAACTCAAACTTCTTCCCATCCTTGACCAGAATCCCGTCAGGGCCAGGCTCAAAACCTGCGTCAGCCAGAAGTTGCTTGGCCTTCTCAACGTCATACTCATGTTTCACATTGGCGTCGTCGTTATAGAACATATCGGTCGGCACCATGAAACCATACGCGGGCTTCGCATAACCTGAATGTACTTGTTCACAAATGGCTTCCCTGTTGACAAGATGACTGATTGCTTGGCGTACTCTCACATCATCAAAAGGAAATGCCTTGTTGTTCATGCAAATGAAGTGAACGATACCACTGGCACCCTGAAAAGCCTGGAATGTTCCTGCATTCTCAAGCCGCTTGAAAACATCCGGGGGAGCATCAGTGAAATCTATTTCGCCGGATTCCAAGGCAACTGCTGCCGCATTGTTATCCGGGATAATCCGCAAGATGATCTCATCCAGATACGGTCTCCCGCCCCAGTAATCTTCGAACCGCTCTAATCTCACATACTCGCCTGTCTTGTACTCAACAAATTTGAAAGGGCCTGTGAAAATCGGGTCACGCTCCCACTCGTACTCCTTAATCTTTGCAGGCGGAAGGTCCTCAACGTAGTGTTTGGGCACAATCGGCACCAGATAGTTCAGCGCCGGCGCATATTTCTTAGGCAGTATCATCTTAACTTCATAATCATTGACCTTTTCATAAACAATGGGCTCACCGTCGATATACATGTACGCCCTGTGGGATATTCCTGCCTCTTCATTCATGACGAGATTGTAACTGAAAATCACGTCGTCAGCTGTAAAAGGCTCACCGTCATGCCATTTTACTCCTTTGCGAAGTTTGAACGTATACGTACAGCCATCAGGGCTGATATCCCAATCTTCCGCCAATACGCCCACATACTTCCCTGCAACATCTCGTTGCTCACGCACAAGGCCTTCACTGATCCCTTCAAGGCTGTAGATACCGCCGGAGAACGGATTCATGTAGTTTACTTCGCTGTGAATGCGAAATACAGCTGTTCCGCCGTACTTCGAATCCTTGCCTGCGTCCGGATCTTCGGCTTCTCTTTGGCACCCCGCAAGTGCCAATGTGCCAAGCGCCAATAGCA
>DUTL01000050.1 GCA_012842105.1 Candidatus Fermentithermobacillaceae bacterium
GATGATGTCGTCAAGATTGTACTCTTTTAATCGCTGAGTACGAAACTTGGCAAGAAGGCTTGGATCTGGCAATGTATCTTCAGGATTGAGCCCCAAAAACCATAGCCAAACTAAGTTGAACGTAGCTTGTTCAATCACCTTAACATCAGAAAGGTCGTACACGTACTGCAAAAAGAATAGTTTTAGCATTAACTCAGGCTCTTTAGCCGGACGTCCGTTATCAAGGCAATAACTGTCTGCCAGAAGCTCGTTAATAAATGAAAAATCCACTGCCTTGCTCACCAGTTTTAGCATGTGGTCCTCGGGAATCTTATCATAGGCTGTACTACCAAATGACAATTGTTGTTTTTTAGTAATGCGCAGCATGCAAAAACCCCATTCCCCCACCCTTTTTCTACTTATCATTATGTCATAACTTTACATAATTAGGATACCTACCTAAAACCCCGAAGGGTTTTTCGGTGGTCTCGTCCCGTCCCCAATGTTTCAGGGATTCGGGGCTGACACGTTTAGGACCGTCCCCAACGTTTCACGTGTCACTGGTGCAGCTCTGTGAATATCCCGGTTTCTACATAATAGACCCTCTCGCCGATGTTGGTTATGTGGTCGGCAATTCTCTCTAAATGCCTGGAGATAAGCACAAGTTCTACTGCTTGATCAACCAGCGAAGGGTCTTTCTTCATAAACTCACACAGTTCATCGTAAAGAGACTCGTAAAGGTTATCCACTTCTTCATCATCCAGAATCATCTGCTCTATGAGTTCAAGATCTCTGTCAACAAAGCCCTCCAGGCTTTCTTTGAGCATTTTTACAACGACTTGCTCCATCCTGGGAATGTCTATGAGGGGTTTGAACAGTGGCTTATCTGCAAGTTTTATTGCCGATTCACATATATTCACAGAGTAATCAGCTACACGTTCTACATCGCTGGCTATTTGAATGGCCCCAAAAATCCGGCGCAGGTCCTTGGCGGCAGGTTGCTGCGTGGCGATAAGTTCCATGGATTTGGATTCGATTTCCAGTTTGAGATAGTCAACCTTGTCATCAGAAGCAATAGTGTCATTGGCAAGATCTACATCTCGCTGGGCGAGCGCTTCCAAAGCGTGCTCCAACATTGTCTCTGCCGCACGCCCCATCTCCAGTAGGAGCCTTTCGAGTTCTTTCAGTTGGTTTTCAAAGCTAGCTCTTGGGTTATACATATCCCTCTCTCCTTCAGCCCGGGATGTCTACCAGCAAATCAGGCCAATTTCCCTGTGATATACTTTTCAGTCCTAAAGTCTTCGGGCTTGGTAAAAACCTTATTGGTAGGCCCTGCCTCTATCAATTGCCCATCCAGCATAAACACAGTATGATCAGAAGCCCGGGCCGCTTGCTGCATATTATGAGTGACTATTACAATAGTATATTCTTCTCGCAATGCCCACATCAGTTCCTCTATTCTCAGAGTAGCAACAGGGTCAAGCGCAGAGCAAGGTTCATCAAAAAGAATCACATCCGGCTCGATGGATATAGTCCTGGCTATACAAAGTTTCTGCTGATTGCCCAACGACAGGGAAAGCGCCGGCTGCTCCAAGCGGCCCTTCAGGTCATCCCACAGGTCAACTGCCTTGAGACTTTCTTCCACAATGTCAGAAAGCACAGCACTGCCGGTAATCCCCTGCACTCTCGGCGCACAAGCGACATTGTCGAAAATGCTCAGGGGAAATACCACCGGCCGTTGAAAAACCATGCCAACCCTTGATCTCAACCAGATTACGTCTACATCGGGCCCATAGATATTTTCTCCGTCCAGAAGAATCTGACCCCTGGTAGAAACCCCTTGGACAGTATCGTTCATACGGTTGATGCTTCTCAAAAACGTTGACTTGCCGCAGCCCGAAGGGCCTATAACTGCAGTAATAGCGTTCTTCTTAAAAGAAGTCTCAATGTCTTTCAGAGCGCGGAAGTCACCGTAGTAAAGATTAAACTTCTCCACTCGGATTTTTTCATCTTTGCCATTTCCACTTGAGTTCTCGCTCCGGCCTTCCTCCAAGTCCTGAAGACTCCTTTCGATAAGTCTGGTTCAATCAGGTAACCGTGCCTCGCCTAGCAGCCTGTTTGAAAGTCATCCCGCTCTGGGCTACACCACCAAAATCCATCTTGCCCGGCTTCCGGTACCGGTTCCGACGGTGAGGGCCCATAATCATCACACCATCTTGTTCCCATTTCCCACTTTGAAACCCTGAAATTCAGGCCGCTGTGCCAAGGGCTTTCACATGCTTTCTAGCCTCTTCCAACCTCTTCTAGCCCACTTTCCCGGTAATATAATCCTCTGTTCGCCTGTCCCGGGGCCTGGTGAACAGTTCTCTTGCCAGGCCAAACTCAACCATCTCTCCCATGTAAAGAAACGCTACTTCCCCTTCTAGCCTAGCCGCTTGCTGTGGGTTGTGGGTCACAAAAACAATCGTATATGAACCGGCCAACCGTTTCATTAATTCCTCTATCTTCAAGGTAGAAACAGGATCCAAGCCTGAAGTAGGTTCGTCTAGAAGTATAACTTCAGGTTCGACTGCCAAAGTCCTGGCAAGCGCCAGGCGCTGCTTTTGCCCACCTGAAAGCCGTTGGGCAGGCATATCCAGCCTGTCCTTAACCTCATCCCAAAGCGCAGCAGCCTGCAGAGCCTTTTCCACCAATTCCACTATAGCCCCTTTGGAGGTTACCCTTTTTTTCCTGGGGCCATAGGCCACGTTTTCGAATACAGACATAGGAAGTGGCGTTGGAACAGCAAACACCATCCCAACCTTACGCCTTAAATCAGCTACATCGGTCCCCCTGTCATACACATCCTTGCCGTCGAGCAAGAGTTTGCCTGAGTGGCTTGTTTGGCCAACAAGGTCGTTCAATCTGTTTAGAGCCCTTAGAAACGTAGTCTTGCCGCTCCCGGTCGGCCCCATTATGGTGATTAAGGAGTTCTTCTTCACGCCAAGGTTTACTTTCTTGAGCGCTGTAACATCACCGTAAGAATAAGAAAACTCGACGGCTTCCACCTTGAATTTAGGCCTGGAAGTCTTCATAAGCCTCCACCTCTTCCAGCAAACCGGAATCATTCACCTGCTGCCCCTCCTCCGCCAAACAACTTCTTTACAGTGTAATGGGCCACAAAGTTAATGAGCAAAACTGCAATCAAGAGAACGGCTGCAGTGCCATACGCGTTTTCAGGCGAAATTCCTTCCCGGGCCAGTATGTAAAAATGAACCGGCAGGGTTCGTACAGGGTCCATAAGAGAATGCGGGAGCCTCAAAGAAGAACCGGCCGTAAAGATAACGGCTGCTGTCTCACCTATGGCTCTTCCGGTTGCCAACACAATGCCTGTAGCTATTCCCGATGCTGCCTGTGGCAACACCACGCTTGTTACTGTTTGCCACCTGCTGGCCCCCAAAGCAAGGCTTACTTCCCTGTAAGCCAAAGGAACTGATTTTATGGCTTCTTCTGCGGTCCTGACTATTGTAGGCAGCATCATACATGCCAGGGTAAGCGACCCCGCCAAAACAGACCAGCCCATACCAAGGTAAATCACAAAGAATGCAAATCCAAACAGGCCGAATATTATTGAAGGAATGCCGGCAAGAGTCTCCGTGCCAACCCTTATAGCCCTGGAAAACCCGGTTTCCCTGGTATACTCTGTGAGAAACACTGCGGCTCCAATGCCTAGAGGCGCAGCAATCAGAATGCTGAGAGCTGTCAAAACCAAAGTGCCGGTTATTGCAGGAAATATGCCTCCCTCTCTGCCCATCCTAAGCGGGGCAGTGAAGAGAAACCTTAAGTTTATGACAGGAAGCCCTCGAACAATGATGTATCCAAATACAAATACCAGCACTGCCCCTGTGATGAGAGCTGCCATAGACAGACACGCAACCGCTGTTTTCTGTTTTCTCAGGTTCGCGCTTCTCACGGCCTGCTGCCGCTGTTGCTTCATGAGGTTTCGGGGCTCATTTCCGGGCCTATTTCCAGGCTGTTTTCCGGGCTTATCCTTAATACTCATCTTCCCTTCCCTCCCCTGATGGCCACACGGGCAACCAGGTTAAGCAAAGTAACAAGCACAAATAGTACTATTCCTGTGGCAAACAGAGCCTGACGATGCAGTCCTACTGAATAACCCATTTCCAGGGCAATATTTGAGGTCAAGGTCCTTACAGGGTCAAGAAGGCTCCCGGGCACGGCAGTAGCATTTCCAGCCACCATTATGA
>DUTL01000051.1 GCA_012842105.1 Candidatus Fermentithermobacillaceae bacterium
AAATATGAGAAACTACCGTTGGGTGTTAGGGCTAAGCATCTTGAGGTAAATGTTCGCCAGAGCTCCTTGGTACGCGGGGTGTACCACCCGGGAGGCTCTCGCGTCGAAACGAGGGGCATTGGTACGCAGGACGTACCACTCAGGCCCATTATCCTGCAAAAATCAGGCTGAGTGGTACACGTGGCGTACCGCTCAGTAGTCTTCTTCATAGAAAACCAGGAGTGGTGGTACACAGGAGGGACGTCCCAGTAATTGGGCAATGCTTCCATAAAACCAACCCGACGGGGTGGCTTCGCAGCCGAGCCAGTGCAACGCCGGAAACCCAGCAAACCCGACGAAATGGCTCCGCAGCCAAGCCAGTGCAACGGACGTGAATCTAGGCAGCAAAGACATACCTCAGGAGAATCGAGATCGAGGTTGATACCGGTATTTTGGCCCGCCTAAGCGCCTTCACGAAACCTGGGTGCATGGCTGACTGTAATACTGGAGTAAATAGCACTCGTCTCAACAAGTCGGCCATCCTGATACTTCTTTGTTATCTCTGCCCTTGGAACCACAACAGTAAGTTCAAAAGGTATATCAAGCAAAACTTCTCTTCGTACATGAATATGAAAATTCTCTAAGGCCAAATCAACCTCATCATAGGTCCCAGGGCATTGCGTATCTCTGTAAACAAGCCTTCCTGTATTGGAAATAGGCCCTCTTCCATCTTCGTTTCTGCTTGATTTATCCTGGCAGGCACCAACTCTGCTTGATTTACCCTGACCGGGGCCGGCATCGAGATAAGATCGCTTACGCTTATGAGGCTTGCAAACCGCATGCTCTTCCCTGCCAAGATAGTGGCCCAATTTGCGCCTTATCCAATTGAGAAGTTTCATAAACAAGGCCTCCTCGCGCGCAGCCGCCCAGTGCTCTCACCGGTGCTTGCCTTGATACTTTGCTGAGGCACTCTTGGCCAAACACTTATGACTAAACGCTTTTACACCAAATGCCTTCAATTACGTCCTTTCACTGGAGGTTATGTAAACTCTCTCATTTGTGTGCAGGTTAACCCGCCAAAAGACAACAAAACACCGGCGATGTCTTGCCGGAGAGTTTCAGTACGGGTGTCTCGCTATAGAGTCCTACCTCGACGGTGTCCCACATCAGAGCCCTACATCAGAGCCCCACCACGGTGCCCCACTAATGATGTGATACCGGTTGTCCGCTAAGCAACCTCTTCAACTTCGAACTTCGCATGGAGTGTATGGGACGGGCACTGGGTAGCCGCCACACTACGCACCTATCAAAACAAGTTTCTGCTGATATGCCCGCCCGGCTGGTTCATTGCAGTGGTAACCGCCACACTACGAAAATCCGGCTTAAAACCTGGTCGTTCTAGAATCCAGTCGCTTTTTTCAAAGCCTGACTCAAATCGGAAATAATATCATCTACATGTTCTAAACCTACGGAAACCCTCACAAGGCCGTCGGCAATGCCGGCTGCATGCCTCGCTTCAGGAGTCATAGGCGAATGTGTCATTGATGCAGGATGCTCAACAAGAGTGCTTGTTTCGCCTAAACTTACAGCCAGATGACACAGGCGCACTGAATCCATTAGGGTCCTCCCGGCCTCAAACCCACCTTTGAGTTCAAAAGCAATCATCCCACCGAAACCTGTCATCTGTTTCTTGGCCAGTTCATGTTGGGGGTGGCA
>DUTL01000052.1 GCA_012842105.1 Candidatus Fermentithermobacillaceae bacterium
CGGTGACCCCGCGTGCGGGTTCGACTCCCGCCTCCGGCACCACTTCTAGCAGGGAAAACCTTCGGGAGTGTGGGCACCTGCCGGACTATGGCCCCCAGACCAACAACAGCCAATCAGTGTCATATGAAAGTTGCACCACTTGACATCTTCTGATGGCATCACAATGTGCTTGCGCCCACCTACAAGGTGGGTTATCATTCGCTACAAGCATGAAGTAATTGCGGAGGTGTCTTCCTGTGAACCGTGATCGATTTACCATTCGTACCCCGAAAGGGCTTCTTGACAGAGTACGGGAGCAGGCGGAAGCATACGGAGATTCTATGAACGATCTAGTCGTGAGTGCCATACAAAAAGAGGTCAACATGAGGGAACAACTTCGTCTCCTGACAGACATGCAAAAGGCTCGCAGAAAAATGGAAGCGTGCGGCGTTCATCCCGACTCCACCCAATTAATACGACAAATGAGAAACGGAGCCGGTCGGCATGAGTAGAAACACTTGTTGCCTAGACACCAGTGTATTGGTGAAAATCCTGGTGCCGGAAGAGGGCAGTGATGAGGCTGCCCAAATCTTGCATCGCGCAATAGCGACGGGAAGCTCCTTGGTGGCCCCATCGTTTGCATGGGCCGAGGTCGGAACTGTTCTTAAGAAAAAGACCAGAATGGGCTTGATTACTCACGAAGAAGCAAACGCGCTATGGGATCTGTTTGTAGCATTGAACATCAACTATGTCGAAGACAAGGGCATCCCGCGTTCCGCCTGGGACATCGCAACCAGATTCGGCCTTCCTACGCTCTATGACGCGGCCTTTCTGGCAGTTTGCGAAATAGCACTGGAGGAAGGACAAGGAAAAGTGGAGTTTTGGACCGCAGACAGCGAGTTAGTAGCTGCGCTGAGGGATTTGAAACCGGACTACATGCGGACTCTTGGTAAACTGCACAACTGCTAAGTACTGACAGTGCGAAAGCCGGTGCCATCTGCCTATCCCCAGATTACGAAAAAGAGACTAGCAGGAGAAAATGAGGAGGGAGGCCAGTGAGCGGTGACACAGCGGAAACCGGCCACGAGAACGAGGGCATACGGGCCAGTGTAATTGTTGATGCCTTAATGATTGAGTATCAAAATATACACCAGCGGGTTCTAAACCAGTTGGAACTGTATGAGACAACGAACATAAGAATATTGGCACTCATTGGCGTGTTGTTCTATTACGGGCTTACATATTTCCAGGAAACCGGTAACGCCTACATTCATGTGATAGCAAACCTGGTCTTCATTGTGGTAATACCGTTCGTAACAATTGCTTCAGTAGCATTTGCAGCAGCCAATCTGGTCAAGATCATGATTTGGGGAGACTTCCTGAAGACGATTGAGAACAAGGTAAATACGGTGCTAAAACCAGAAGCCAGGTTCTTTGGGTTTGATAGAGGACAAGTCTTGAGCTGGGAGTACTGGCGAGTAGCACACGGCTATGCCGGCAAATCCAACTTCCTTTCAGTAGTCACATTTTCAGGATTTCTTGTACTTGCATTTATCGTAGCTGCTATTGCGTCTGTGTGGCTCAGGCTCAAGTTCATCCTTGAAAATTGCACAGCTTCGTATGGCATGTATCGCGGGTTAGCTATCTTTGTGGCCGCGATGTTTGTATGTGTAACAGGGCTGTCATTCGTTCTTTTCAAGAAGCAGCGAAGCAAGTCATTGGAGGGTGTTTATGACGATGATAGGATCTGACCGGGGGCCGAATCGCGTAACTATCACAGCCTGGACTGTGGGAATTGTGCTCATAGCAGTCGTAGTGGTGTTCAGCGTAAAGCGCTTCCATTATTGCATCCCTCAAGATGTGGCCTGGCTGAAGAATACACCCGTCGCACATAGGGGATTGCATGACAGCACCAGGGATGAAAACTCGTTGGGGGCTTTCGCCAATGCAATATCCCACGGATATGCGGTCGAGCTGGATGTGAGATTGACAAAAGATGGAGTACCGGTAGTCATACATGACAGCAAGCTTGATAGGACGTTCGGAATAGATAAATTGGTTTCCAAGATGCTTCTAGCCGACTTGAAGAAACTGAAACTGCCTAAATCTGCCTCAGATAGCGTCGGAATCTC
>DUTL01000002.1 GCA_012842105.1 Candidatus Fermentithermobacillaceae bacterium
TGATCGTGGAGAAGACTCCTATTGCAAGAACTGCGATTGCCAGCTGAATTGTTGTGCTGTCAATGAATGCGTTCCAGATGATACCGGCGGACTGTGCGGCAGGAAGCCCTGAACTTAATGCCATTACAATAGTTGCTGCACACATTGTCTTCTCCAGGGAGACTTTCTTAAAAGAAAACAAAATGATAATCACTAATGCTGCCATGACCCCAAGAAACTGCAACGGCTTCACCTCTGTTATATATTTGCTGAAGTGCGTGGTTGGGTTGATTTCGATATCTATGTGATTATATCCTAATTGCAGGGATTGCACATTTGTGTGGCCAAATGTTTTGCAGGGATTATGCTGTACGCCCCAGAACTAGCAAAATCAGTGGCTGTATTATTCTTGTTCCGGGAGGTTGGAGATAGGAGTTGAAGAGTGTGGCCGGCAGATCAATACCCGTACCTGATTACATTGCTTTTGATATTGAAACTACAGGTTTTTCGCCTGATGATGACCGTATTATAGAAGTCGCCCTTGTAAGATTCGAAAACGGGCTTCCTGTTGAAAGGTGGACATCCCTTGTCCATCCGGGTAGAAAAGTTGGGCTCAAGGTTATAAGACTCACAGGAATATCCCGGGAAGAACTGGCTCAAAGCCCCGATGTTGCCTCAATCTGCCACCAGGTTCAAGAGTTTCGCGGGGAATTGCCTTTGGTAGGCCATAACCCTGAATTCGACGTATCATTCCTCTCAAGAGTGATCCAGGGGTTTCCAGGGGTCCCGGTTTACGACACTCTTGAGCTCGCTCGAATGGTATATCCCGGGTTCAAGACCTACAAGCTCGGAGATCTGGCACGGGAGCTAAATATTGCGTTGGATGATGCCCACAGGGCGTGCGATGATGCAGAAGCTACAGGTAAAATTTTTGGAGATATTCAGAAGAGAATTATACAATTGCCCGCAGCGGTGCGGGAGAAGATTATCTGGATAATGGGAGAAGGCTGGGCATCTGCACATCTTTTTGATTTTGCTGAAAGTCCCGGTTACCAACTATCTCTCTTTGAAAGCATGTACGTTGATGAATCGCATTTTACCATTTTGCCGGGGCAGGCTAAACAACTTTCCGCCGGCATACAGGTAGGTTTTGATGAAGGCGAGAGTGATCACGAGCCTGTTGCCTGGCTGCCCGGCTTGCTTGAGGGAGAGCAAAATCAGGTATTCGTGAGTTCTCGTCTTGACAAGCTTGCTTTGGGAAAGATGGCAACGAGCCTGGAAGGATATGTTGCTTCCCAGGGCCGGCCTGTGCTGGTTGCCGGCGACGTTGAAGTTCTGGCCGGAGTTAACACAGGCCCCCAATTCCTGTCTGTGCCCGGTGACTACCTGTGTTTGCTCAAGGCCGGTATGGTTGAAGGCCTGGCCCGTGACGGGCTTCTTGATTACCTGGATGTTGAAGAAAGAAGGTTCTTATCAACCATTGCATTATGGAGGAATATGTCCCGGGACGGCTTGTTCAGGGAAATTCAGATTGTGGGCAAAGCTTATGCATTAGGCCGCGAACTGAGTTGCTCAGGCTTTCCAGGCTGCCAGGATTGCTGCGCTTCTGTTGAGCAGTGTTTCTATCTTAAAGCTTGCAAAAGCGCTGCCGGGAGCCAGGTGATTGCCACCACCAAAGAAAGTTGCTTTGACGTTCCCCTTGATGCAAGTGCGTGCATAGTGCTGGGCTTCGAGAACCTGGGGATTGTGTGGGAGCGAAAACAACCCAGGTTGGATCTGGGAAGGCTGAAAGAAGCTTTGGAGGCTGCAGGCTGTTATGAGTGTGCTGAAATGGTTGAAAGAGTCATACATACAAGCCTGGATGCGCTAGGTTCAAGGCCTGATATGGTTGTGCCAGACGATATTACCCGTGCTGTTGCCCGGATTTGCCGTGAAATTGGCTCTGTCATTCCTGGCCTAAGGCAGAGACTGAGAAGCCAGGCAGGTTTTCCTGTTGCACTGCCGGTTGATCCACCTGTGCTAGGGATGAGCCTTCGCAGGCTGGAATACTGGACGGAACAGATGCAAGGGGTTTTGCTCGAAGATAGCTCATCCATGAAGCTGCTGGAGAGAGGCTATGGTGACGCCAGAAACACAAGCTCGGTGATTGTGCGGAAGGCTCTGTGGCCTGCTATTGAGGCTAAGAAGGCGCTCCTCAGCAGGTTCGGAAAAGTGGTTTTGGCCTCGCCAAGAGCAGGTTTTGCGTCCAGGTTTGAAGGGCTCCGGCGCCTGTACGGGATTGAACCCGGTGACGTTGTCCACACTGAAGGTAGATTGGTGCTGGCAGGTACCAAGGATCAACGTGGCCCTCTGTTGATTTCCATAGATAAGGGACACAGATTATCTTCTTCTGAACACATTAAGCTGACAGGTGAGTTTCTCAAAGAACTAACGCTGAAAACAAGCAGTAACGTTTTGTGCCTTTGCCCTTCACACTCGTTTATCAGGAATCTGAATTCACATGTGGCGGAATTCCTTGAAAACAATGAGATTGCCGTGTTTGCCCAGGGTGTAGACGCCGGGCCAAAGGTGCTTGAGCATCTAAGTGAGCCTGGCACACTGGTATTGGCCAGGTTCGGAGTGGATATCGTGAGCAATTCGGCAACGGCCCCTCGTATTTTGGTGATTCCCAAGATTCCCTTTTGGCCTCCGAATACAATAGATGGCCTGAGGCAAAGGGAAATATCAAGCCTGGGCAAAAATGGATTCATTGAAGTGAGTGTACTGCCCACTGTTTTGACACTTCGCTCCTATATGGAGAGCCTGTGCCGTGTTGCCGGAAGTATTGCGGTGGTGCTCCTCGATCCGAAGATTTTGCCGGGTCAGAGTCGTTGGGGCAGGGATTTCATATCCCGGTTCGACGACGTAAACACAATTGTTTGCCCGCCACAAATGGGCATTGCGCGGGCTGTTAACTGGGTAAAAGATAAAGCTTGAACCCATGTGCCGTTTTGAGTAATAGCAAGGAGTGAGCGCTAATATACAGAAACCAGGAGGTGTTTTCCAGTGAAATACGGTCCTCCTGGTAAGCCAGGATACTCACGATGGAATCAAAAACACCGGGCGGAAGACAGATTCTCGTTTTCAATGGCCGGCAGGGGAGTAGGGTATGCTCTGTTATTGGCAGTTTTACTCATTGTTCTTGCGGCAACTGCTGTATACTTAACCAAGCTAGAGGAGAGTATCGTCTACTGGGTGGTAAACATAGGCAGTTTCATTATTCTGGGGCTGGCATCTTTCATTACCGCAAGGAAGGCCAGAAGGCATGGCCTGGCATACGGAGTTGCCATTGGCGGCTCATATGCCCTACTAACATGCTTGATCGGTGCAATCGCCTACCCTCCCTTCATAGGAATCGGAGCGCTGCTCAAAAGAATAGGGTTTTCTGTATTGGCCGGAGCTTGCGGCGGTGTTCTTGGGGTAAATTACTAGGCAGGAATAATCTGCCTGCCAAAAACGCATGATACCCTCAGAAACATAGGTTGTTGCTGGGGGTTCATGTCTTGGTTTGGAAATTTCCTAAAGAAGGCCTGAAGTTGCTGTTGATGTGGTTGCTTCCGGTTGTGGTTATCCTGGGAACATTGCCCGGGGCAGTGGCAGGCAAGCAGCCTGATTACACCGGGTTGTTCCAGAGCAACCGGTATTTGAGCCATGGACACAGGGGAGAAGAAGTGAAAGAACTGCAGCAACTGCTAAGCGAGCTGGGTTTGTACGAGTCAGGTGCGGATGGAATCTTCGGAGACAAGACCAAAGCTGCAGTGCTGGAATTTCAGAAGAGGATGAATCTTGTTAGGGACGGCATTGTTGGGCCTGGAACCAGGCAAACTCTGCACGCCGAGTTCATGAAACTCAACCCTCCCCTTAAGCATACAGTGTCCACAGGTGAAACCCTGTGGATTATTGCGGACAAATATGGCCTGAGCATTCCTTATTTGATCAGCATAAACAACTTGAAGAATCCGGATCGCATTTTCCCTGGCGATGTTTTGGCGCTGCGGGGTGATGAAAAAGTTACAGGCGCCGAAAGCGGGGAGACGCCTGCAGATGCGCCTGTGGAAGTGGTTTTGCCCCCTGTTGAAATCCTGCCTGCACCCGATAAACGGATATGCCTGACGTTTAACGACGGCCCTGATCCAACTACCACTCCTGGGATTTTGGCGGTATTGGATGAGTATGGAATCAAAGCGACTTTCTTTGTGATTGGAGAGAAAGCAAGGAAACATCCTGAGCTTGTACGGGAGATTGCGGAAAAGGGCCATGTCATTGGTGTACATGGGTATGAGCATAAGGCATTGGCAGGGCTTACCCCACGAGAGGTTCAGACCGGCTTACAGATGGCGCAAACCTGTGTGATGCAGGTTTCAGGGCAGAAGCCTTATCTATACCGCCCCCCATACGGAATTCTCGACGCGATACAGGTAAGAGAGGCGCAGAAACTTGGCATGGCGGTGTTAATGTGGACAAATATCGGAGGCGCTGACCTTGGAGCCCGTTCACCTCAGGAAGTGCTGGAGAGAGTACTTGCTTGTGCAAGGGACGGGAGTATAATTCTGCTTCATGAGGGCCTCCCCCATACAGCTAAAGCGTTGTCTGAGATAATTTCGTCCCTTGCACGAATGGGCTTTGGTTTTCAGAATTTGAGCCCTGGTTCAGTTATTGGACCTGTCCCGGGGCAATAATGTCTTTTACAACCTGATCTGCTCCCTTCACGTAGTGAGCCATCTCTGAAATTGCCATGCTTTGGAACATTGCACTCTGCGCATCGGCCAGAGAGCACACTGCTTTTTGAAGCGCTTGAGCAACTTGCCTGTCTGCCTTGGCCTGTTGCATGGATAACTGGTTCCCCAACAGGCTTATTAATTCGCCCAGGTGTTGAGAGTTTGAGCGCACTGCCTCATTGCCCTGGGACACTACTGAAGCAACTTGCTGGGAAACGGCAAGAAGCGTATCTACCGACTGAGAATCGGTTACGTGGGTTGAAGCTTTGCTTAACGCGCTTTGCAGGTCTTGCTCGATGAGCATCTGCTGTTCCCGGATGCTGTTCTGAACCTCTGACAATGACACATCGATTTTTTCGGCGGGTGTGGTTGGCACACCTGCTCCAGGCGGTTTGAACGAACGCCGCATTTCATCTACAACGTAAGAGGCAGAACTCTTGCCATCTATGGCACCTATTGCATAGTCTTCATGTTCGGGCATGAAACCCCTCCCTTCTTCAAACTTCTTCTTAGTGTTTTCACTTTTCGGTTCCTTATTAGAAAACCGTGGCACAACTAAAGGAAATCCAGCAAGAACAGAGAAATGTGATCAAGGGGGGGGTCGAAGAGTGTCGAGGTTTCTGCGTGTAGGGATTTTTCTTGACAGGCTAGAGGATATTGCAGAAGCTGCCAGTATGTTATCTGAGGCAGCAAAGTCAGAGGAAGACACAGAGTTGGCCAGAGCCATGGAACTGGCTGACGACATTGAATCTATGGCCAGGGAATTGCGGGATTTCATTGCAAGATGGAATTGTGAACCTCTGATTTACACAGGTAAAGGTACAACAGAGGAAATAATCAACTTGCTTGATACACTGCTTACGAATGCCGAAAGCGCCCGGACTGAAAATTTGCAGAACTAGGAATCTCAGTTTAAACTATTAGCGGGAGGCCGAACTATGCCTATTTTCGAATATAAGTGCCGCCACTGCGGCAAAGTGTTTGAATACCTGATCAGACAAAATGAAGTTCCGGTATGCCCTGAGTGCAGTTCCCGAGACCTTACCAAGCTTCTGTCGATGTTTTCGTCAAACGTCAAAACGGGCTCCAGAGGGCCATCGTCTTCATGTACCACGTGTTCCGGCGGAGCATGCAGTACATGCAGGAGGTAAGCCGGTTAGGCCAGATTCAGCCCGGGTTCAATATGTGAGTTTTCCAGATGACATGCTTCTGTATGCCGGTAAACAATCACAGCGCCCATTGCAAGAAGCATTAATTTAATGGGTAAAGTTGAAATAGAAGTTTTGGCAACGGCCATTGGTTGTACATTCGAGACGAACTGAATGAGAAAGGAAGTGGTCATAGTGTCTCAGGAATATGAAAAGAGAGGCAAAGACTTGCTTTCCAAATTAAGCCGTACGATTAAGTCCGGTGCAGAAACCCTGATGCAGGAAACAAGGGAGCTAACCCGGGTTGGAAAGCTAAAGATGGAACTCCTGTCACTTGAGAACGAACGGGGAAGGAAGTTTGAAGAAATTGGGCGTCTGGCCCACACCTTGCACAAGCAAGGGGCGGATTTCGATCAGCTAAACCAGCATTTTGCCGTCATAGATGAAATCGAAGCCAAGATTGACGCCAAGAACAAGGAGATTGACAGAATTCCCGCTGAAGAAACGCTGCGGCCTGACGGCAAACCTGAGGATACACAGGAGGCTGAGAGCGCCTGCGCTTCGCCGGATGAATTTGAACTTCACATGTGGTGTTCTCAGTGTGGCGCACCAGTGGGCGATGATGATAAATTCTGCTCTAAGTGCGGGAACCCGCTTATCGCGTGAACCTTTTGCATTTGTGAGTACCGGGCCCTGGGTGAAATTGCGGCCCGGTATTTCAATTAGGAGGTATGCAGCAGCGCAGTGTCGAAAGCAGACACCAAGCAAGTAGGGTGATTTCACAACTCTAGGAAGGAGCTTGGAATCATGGCGGCAAGAGTAATCAACGGGCGGAAAATAGCGTCTGCGATTCGATCTGAGGTTAGGGAAAAGGTAGCTGCGTTAAGAGAAACAGGCCTTGTTCCGAGACTATGCGTTGTTCTGGCCGGAGACGATCCTGCTTCTGTGCTTTACGCAAGGTCCAAGGAGAAAGCTTGCAACAAGTCGGGCATAGACTACGAACTGTTCACTTTTCCCGGGAATGTTCACGAAGCAAAAGTAATTGGCAAACTCAGAGAACTCTCTTCAGATCCTTCTTGTCACGGTATCATGGTTGAACTCCCGCTTCCGAAGCACATGGATAAGCAACGTGTGATGATGGCCATTGATCCGTTAAAAGACGTGGACGGCATAAACCCAATAAACAGGGGGCTGATGTTCACGCAAAAGGCCGGCCTGTTCCCTGTCACTCCCCAAAGCTGTATTGAGATCGTGAAGCGAGACGGGATTTCTCTCGAAGGCAAGAACGTATGCCTTATCGGCCGTGGTGATACTGTAGGGAAACCTCTGATCTTCCTGCTGCTTAATGAAAATGCGACTGTAACCGTATGCCATACGCGAACCAGAGATCTGTCATTTCACACAAGAAAGGCCGACGTCATTGTTGCTGCAGCCGGCAAGGCAGGGCTCGTGTCAAAGGATATGGTCAGCCCTGGCGCAATAGTGGTAGACGCCGGCATCAACCAGGTTGAAGGGAAGACAGTAGGCGATGTGGATTTTGAAGGTGTATCAGAGGTTGCAGCAGCAATAACCCCGGTTCCCGGTGGCGTTGGAAGCCTTACCACCGCGCTGTTGCAGAACA
>DUTL01000053.1 GCA_012842105.1 Candidatus Fermentithermobacillaceae bacterium
TAGGAACTTGGCGACAGCCAACACCTGTTTGCTCATGATTGACTGGGGCACGAATACTCCGCCCAAGAAACTCATGCCCATGGCAATCACGTTGACTGCTCCCGATTGTGCGCCATAGCTCTTTACGAAACTGCCCACGAGAAAACCAATACCGGTACACACCGCGGCAAATGCCAGAGTATTGAGGGAGTACAACCCTACAAGCCCGGAAGGAATCAAGCTTTGGCCATGCAAGATGAGGCTTCCCAACACCAGAATTGCCCAGCAACCCAGTGTGAACACTCCATGGCCAAGAGCCAGCTGCAGGCTCATGTTACGGCGCGGAATCGGGCCACACAAGTTGCGCAGGTACAGATCTGATTGGTTGAACGCTATCATGATAGAACTTACACCCATCATGACCATGGCGAGCAACGCATATGCGCAATACGCGTAGTAGTAAGAATATCCGGGCCGGTATTCGCCACTCACTGCGCGGCCTGTTTTCAAAGAAACCGGGATGTCAACCGCCAGATCGGCTATGGCCGCTGCGGCCAGCTCCGCCTCGGAACCCTCTCCGCCATACATCCTGTGAAGCTTTACCGTGTTAAGGAATCTGTTGATGCTCATGTCAACATAGTGGCTACTGGTAGATTTAGGCACGATTACCTTCTGAATAGCGCAGTCACCTCCGGACATGAATGCGTCTGAGAAACCCGGTGGAATGATGGCGATATACTCCACCCTGCGGTGGAAGAGCGCATCCTGGAGTTTCTCCTCATCATCGGGATATGGTACCAGCCGGCCGGCCCGGCCAAGGTAATCAACCAGGCCCTGGGCAAGCTGCGCGTCCCCGTCCCTGTTGATCACAGCAACAGGGGTCCTAGCCGGTTCAAACTCACTTGTCGCAGCCGCAGGCGCGATGAAGGAAAAAAGCACCGCAAGCCCCAGGAAGACAGAAAGGCTAATCGCCAGGGACGCGGCGGATCCGCGCATCACTTTGAAATACGCCCTAAATACTTGCATACCTTTCCCTCCTCAACCGCATGAAACTTGCCGTGCACATCACAACCGAAATCAGGCACAACATGCCTATATTAGTAAAGAAACGGCGGTGGGTGTCAAACACATACAGGCTGTAAAACGCGTCTGTTACCAGAGCTGCCGGGTTGATGTAAGAAAGCACAGGCGCTTTGAGATCAATAGTGTGCTTTATGTCAACCCACATCAGGCCCGCCAGAAAGCTCATGGCCATACTCGTACCGATGAGAATCCCCGTTTTTACGCCCTCGTTCCCTCGAACAACAGTTCCGATGAAGTTGCCCAGTGAGACACCTGCAATACACCCTGCCAAACATGTTAGCAGCACGTAGCCCAGCTGGTTTCCGAAGCTGATTTGCAGTACCAACGCCAGGTACGCGAGAAGAATCAGCACCTCTGTAAAACTAACAACAAGCGCCGCTGCAGCGTCAGCTATTACGACCTTCAGCTTGTGGGTGGGAGCCACACTGCGCCGGGCTCCCCGGGCGGATAAATCAGGCTGAACGTCAACTGTATTGCGCAGCCCCCAAAAACTGCTGTAGATGCAAGCCATAGCTATAAGCGCATAGAAGAAACCAAGCATGGTGTCAGGCATTGCATCGGAAAACGACACCTGTTCCGTATAACTCTGGCGGTTCTCCAGCTCCCCAATCAGCTGCCGGGCAGCATCAGGGTTTTTCGCTACTATGCCTGCAACGGTTTTGCTTGTCTGCGCGTACTCGTCGAGGACCGCCTTGAGTATGCTTTGGTTTATGCCCGGCTGTTTCACTGTAAGCCCAACCGGCTCGCCTGCAGTTCCAATTGGCTCGCCTACAGTAATGATCCCAAAGACGACGCCGTCTTCAAGCAATCTCTCGGCTTCGTGCTCGTCAGTTACAGCTATCTCAAGTATCTGATTTTCTCCTGGCTTGGATAAAAACTCAAGCACCTGACGGAAGCCGGCGTTCTCACGATAGGCCTGGTTATTCACTACCACGGCCTTGACTGGCTCAAACCTTTCCCGCTCTGTCGTGAGATGAGCGAATGCGAAGTAGAACAGCGTTGCCAGCAACAGCGAGAAGATCAGCGTCCAGAAGACTGTTTGCTTATCGCGCACAAGGCATCTCAAACGATAACTGAACACATGCATGAACATACCCTGGCACCTCCTCAGTCCCTAAGTTGCCTGCCGGTAATCTCAAGGAACACATCGTTCAGCGTCGGCTGCTCCGAAAATACCCGGTTGAAAGGAATATCCCGCTCTTTCAGATAATCAAGCAAATGCAGCAAATTGTGCCGGCCGCCATCGTAATGTACTGAAAGACGGTTATTGGAATAATGCGCCTGGGTCACGTGGGGCAACTGGCGGATCCGGACCAAATCATCAGGGTCCAGCATATAGATTTCCACACTGATAGCCTCTTCGTGGTTAATCATGGCCTTAAGCTCTTCCGTAGTGCCCGTAGCCAGTGTCTTCCCCTGGTCCATGATCACAATGCGGGTGCATAGCTGTTCGACCTCTTCCATGTAGTGTGAGGTATATACTACTGTAGTGCCCTGCCGGTTAAGCTCCCGGATGCCTTCCAGAATACTGTTCCGGCTCTGGGGGTCTACTGCAACAGTGGGTTCATCAAGTATGAGAAGTTTCGGTTTGTGGGCTATGCCACAGGCAATATTCAGCCGTCGTAACAGCCCTCCCGAAAGTTTCCTGGGATAAAACTTGCGGAATTCGCCTAGCCCCACGAAGTCGATGGCCTCCTCAACCAGTTTGCAGCGCATACCCGCATCCTGAACATACAGGCCGCAGAAGTAGTCAACGTTCTCATCCACCCGCAGCTCATCAAAAACAGCCACGTTCTGCATTACGATTCCGATGTTTTGCTTAATATCATATGCATTGGGCTTCATGGGCCTTCCAAACACCTCGACAGTGCCCTTGTCGTACTTGAGCAACGCCAGGATACAGTTAATTGCAGTTGTTTTGCCCGAACCGTTAGGCCCAAGCAAGCCGACGATCTCGCCCTCTCGTACCTGAAGATCGAAATGATCCAGTGCAAGCAGGCTTCCATAGCGCTTCACCAGGTTATGCACATTAATGAGCATAATCATCCTCCCTCGAATGCTTTGCTTAATCCTGAGTCTTGCGGGATGTACTACATTCATTCTACATGCTCATAATTCACGCTATAAGTGCCGGCAATCAGTTCCTCAGATGACAATTGTCACCGGGACACAAACCATGAGGCGAACAGAAGCGAACTTCGAAATTGCTGGATACAAGCGGGTATGGTAGGCTTATTGCGA
>DUTL01000054.1 GCA_012842105.1 Candidatus Fermentithermobacillaceae bacterium
AAAACCCGCGGCTAACTTCCTGGTCGGCTACTTCTATGCTGAGGCTTTGATTCTTGCTGAAGCCGGCGCCTTGGTAGGAGCCATTCAGGTAGCTGCCACATCAGCAACGGCGCAGTTGCCATTCTTCGTTGCTTCTTGTGACTACACCATGATTGGTGAAGAGTTCTATGCCGGAGCTGCTGCTCTTTCCAAAGAGCCTGTCATCTATGGTTCTGTAGTATCCCAGGACATAACACGGGTGGTGTTTACGGCAATCTGCATCATAGGTGCACTGTTGAGCACGGCAGGAAGCAGTGCTGTAATCGATCTGATTAAGTTCTAAAGTTCTGCCAAATAAACGGGAGGGGGTGAACCGGTTTGAAGAGGGAAGTTCCGTTAGTAGTCACCTTTATCATGACAGTACTCCGCTTTGGATTTGAAATGTTCAACCCAATGCTCACATATGAGATTGCTCCAGGAGTAAGGCTGTTTTCCAGAATCTCGTTCTCCATTACTTTCATGTACTGTATGGGGCTTTTCATGGGACTTATAAACCTTACCAGAGTCCATGGAAACACTATTAAACGCAGGCGGGAACACTGGGTTTACAGCATATGGCTATTGATAGTCCTGTATGGGTACGCAATCCTTGGCCTTCTCGGCGGCATGGAAAGTGAGGCTTTCGGATGGATTTATGACGCAGTTATTGTTCCTCTAGATTCCACAATGTTCTCGATGCTTGCCTTCTTTATCGCATCGGCTGCTTATAGGGCCTTTAGGATTCGGAACTTGGAATCCATTTTGATGATGGCTGTAGCGTTTATCGTAATGCTAGGCAATGTGTCTTTGGGCGAGGCGATTTGGAGCGCAGAATCCTTCCTGGGCGGCTTCAAAGGCCTAAAGGACTGGTTTATGGCAATACCTAATGCCGCCAGCCAGCGTGCAATAGGAATTGGTATATTCCTTGGGGCGTATGCCGCGATTCTGCGTGTAGCCCTTGGCCTCGAGAAACGTTACCTGGGAGGTACTGATTAACTTGTGCCATCGGTTTGACGTAGCGGGTTATTACAACCCTTATATACACACAGTTTTAGGACACTGTGAAAGGAGGGAAATACTGTGAACTTGATGGAAAAGTTTGATGCTATCGATCCCCGATGGATATATTTTGTAATGGCTCTTTCGCTGATAGTTCCGGTTCTCAAGCCAATCGGCCTGGCCATAACTATTGATGAAGTTACCACTATCCCGGTATATAACTGGATAGAAAGCCTTCAGCCGGGAGACATCGTTGTAGGCGACATAGCCTTCAGCGGAGGCTCAGAAGGAGAACTCGGGCCCCAGCTCCAAGCCTGGTTCAGGCACTGCATGATGAAAGGCGTAAAAGTAATCATGGTTGCTCAGTGGAATACAGGCGAAAGGCTCGGATATACACTGCTTGAGGAAACAGCCGCGGAGTTAGAAGAAGAAGGAATTTCTGCTGAGTACGGCGTTGACTGGGCCTACCCCGGATACAAACCGGGCGGCACTACTCTCTGGCGTCAAATGCAGTTAGACTTCTGGGAGGCTTGCGCAGAGGTCGATATACTCGGAAATTCTTTTGAAGATATGCCACTCATGCATAAGTTCAGAAAGTGGGACAAAGCATCATCTAAAGGTATCATGGCATTTGTAGCCGGTGCGCCGGGCCTTCCCACATATACAACGTACTTCCCGGATTACGATATTTACCTGGGCAACGTGGCTGTACAGGTACCGGGAGCCATGAATAACCTCAGGGCAGGGCAAATTAAGGGATTGCTTGCCGGGCTGCCTGGAGGAGCAGAATATGAAATCCTGCTCGACAGGCCTGGTAGGGCAGTAAAACTCATGGACGCTCAGTCACTGGGGCACCTTTGGATCATTGTCCTCGTTATCCTTGGCAACATTGGGTTTTATATGAAGTCCAGACGCGGGGAGTAAGGCCGCGTACCGTTAGTATGTGCTATGACAACGTTTTGCTATGATTATCAGACGGGAGGTGAATCGGATTGTCAACTGACATTCAGATTTGGGTTCAAGCCCTTTGCACTCTGGCTGTTTACAGCTATCTGTACAAAGAGAACTTTGCTTACAGAATTGCAGAATACACCCTGGTAGCCCTATACACATCATACCAGATAACGAGGTTGTTTCACTCGTTCGCCAAACCGTATTTCGAGAAATATTGTTTGGAGGAAAGGCAGTACTACTTTATTTTAATGGGGTTCCTGGGTTTACTCCTATATTTCAGATATGCTCCGCCACAATATAGATGGCTTGCCCGGTATCCAATCGCCGTGTCTGTAGGCTGGGGATTGGGCGGTAGCCTTGCTCGTTCTCCAAGGCCTGTCTTCACTCAGCTTGCCGACGTTATGAGGCCCTTAAACACAGTCGATAACTTCCTATTCTTTGTTGCATTCCTGGCTGTGATGTCGTACTTCTTCTTTACAACAGGCAAAGAGTCCAAGTTCATACAGACCTCAGGCCGCATTGGCCGGTATATCATGATGATCGGTTTCGGAACGGCTTTTGGGAATACCGTTCAGGGGCGTATCTCACTGTTTTTGAACAGGCTTAGTTTCCTGCTGGTAGACTGGTTAGGCATAAGTATCTGATTGCCTGCGTTTGCGAAGATTACGGGGGAGGCACCTGCACAGGGGCCTCCCTTGTAAGTTGAATGAGATATCATGGGCGGATCTGGTATACGGCCGCATCGCGACTTGCAAATTGAGTAGCGAGAATTGAGTAATGAGATGATAGCAGGATGTTGGTTTATACGAGCCCTTGAAGCACCAGGGATGACCAGGTTTCAAAAGCACCCAGGCCACCAAGGTCCAACAGTTCCACCCACGTACCGATCATCTTATCGGTTTCCCTTACTGCGAGTAATGGAGAAGGCAAATGCACTACAGAGACCACTCCAAGATGAACCCTGCCTACTTCGTTTTCGTCGTCATTCAGAAAACCAACTATTCGCAATGGAGGGTTTCCGGCGAGGGCCACTTCTTCTTTTATCTCTCTCACGGTATTCAAACCAACCAAATTCTTGACATCGGCTACCCGTCTCTTGCCCGGCCACGGAATTCCTTCTACAGGGTTCATGTGGCCACCTACGCCTACAGATAAAAGTCCTCTCAGCCTCTTTTCTCCCTGGGCGTTAAGACGCTTCATTACGAATATCCGTCTCCCGGATATAAAAAGCGTATATGAAATGAGTTGCTTGAACGAAGGATCGGACTCAAGCTGAGAGCGGGGCTTGAACAGTGAATTTCTGGCAATGCTTTGCCATAGTTCAGCAGTAGGTTCTGTTAGGCCTCGCCACCGGCCTAATCCGGAGTAGAGCGTTTTAGTTGGGACGCAAAGTACTTGTTCGTCTGAATAAGGATTGGCTACAGGCACTAAGTCAAACTCCTCTCCTGTTTACGGTATATTTTATCAGGTTAATAGCCTCCAGAAGAAGATTATCCTGGTGAGCTACGGTAAAGATGTAATGATCTGCAATGTCATAGAAGCTGCAAAACACGTCGAATTCTTCTTCAGTGACGTACGATGCTATGTAAAAGCAATAGGTCAAATGTGTGGGAACGGTTTTCGCCATTATTTGACACAGGTATCCCTTATTGGGAATAGGTTTGGGTGAGATATTTACCTTGATGGCAGTGTCCCCGGCACATACATTCGGGCTGGACTCAAAAGGCACTACACCGTTCTGAATGGATAAAAGGTACTGAGCCACTGCCTGCGCTTCATAATGGGAAGGATATGATACAGCTACCAATGCAGGTGTATTTGGATCGTGTTCTCCGAGATTCAGCCCACCTACAAGTATACGTGGAGTAGGAAGTTCCATAAAAAGTTTCCTGTCTTTGTTTACGGACATGCTCATTCCGCCCATACTCACACCGGCCAGCCTCCCTGTTAAGTTGAGAAATACACTGAGCTAACAGTCGTTAAGACAAAAACTCCAGTTGAAAGTAGACTTCTATCCTTGACCGCTCCTATCCTTCATTCATATCTTGCACCTATCAATAATAACCTTTTTTTGAAGTGAGGTGTGAGGAATGGCTTGGAAAGGCGGTAGACAGGAATACAGGGGCCAGTGGCAACCGGAAGCCCCGCCTGGGAAAACATTGCCTGGTTGGGCCTGGCAAGCGCTAGTGGCTTTACTGGTCTTCTTCATTGTTCTGGGCGCCTCCCAATCAGGTATGGGGGTAGCCGGGGATGTAGTGGCTATGGCCAGGAGAGCCGTGGATGATGACATTACCTATGACGATGTTAAGGCTTGGGTCGCAAAATTACCTGAGGCTGTGGCCACGGTAGCCGGTTTTGATATTGAGAAGTTCTGGGCAAGGGGGGTCACAGGCAAGCAAAGTGTACTAACCTGGCCTTGCGAGGGCGAAGCAGTTTCATTTTTCGGGTGGAGGGCCAATGTAGGCTCACAGGGGATGTCACTGCATCAGGGCATCGACATTGCGGCTGAGGAAGGCAGCAAAGTGGTTGCGGTTACTGAAGGGATAGTTACAGGTGTGAGGCAGTCAGAGTCCTACGGATTGATGGTCGAAATTGAGCATGGCCAGGGATTTTCAAGCATCTACGCCCATCTTGGATCAGTATCGGTAGTAAAGGACCAGAAGGTTAAGAAGGGTGAAACCATCGGCACTGTAGGTGCAAGCGGGCTGGCTACAGCCCCCCATTTACATTTCGAAATAAGGAAAGACGGCCTTGAAATCGATCCATTGACACTGCTTCCACCGAAGTCAAGGGCACAGTAATATTGCACGTCATACACGCTAAGCAAGAACGCAACTTCGATACGTTCATTGAAGCCTCTATAGAAAGGAACGGATTCAAAATGAGCTTTGCAGTGGCCACGATAGGAAACACAAGGATACTGGTGCATATTACCTTTCTGCTGGCAGCCATTGTGCTAATCGGGGCGGGGTATGCCCTTTACTTCGTCGTTTTTGCAGGCAGCCTTCTTATTCACGAAATGGGCCATCTAATCACGGCGTATTTTCTGGAAACTGAAGTCTCCGAAGTTGAAATCTGGGCTTTCGGCGCAGTAGGAAAACTGGAAGGCGCATGGCAGATTGAACCTTGGCCCGAGGCAATGATCGCCATCTCGGGCCCTCTTCAAAGCGCTCTACTCGCATGCCTGGGTTTTCTCGCTTATCTTGGATATACGGCAAGGGCCCCTGGTGTGTACGTTCCGGGCCAGTTTCCACTGCTCGAATTTCTTGTAAGAGTAAACCTTGGCCTCTTGGCTGTGAACCTTCTTCCTTGTCTGCCTCTTGATGGAGGGCGGTTTTTCCGGGCTCAATTGTCTCTGAAAATAGGGTACAAGAGAGCCTCTCACAAGATGTCCCAACTGGGAATATTCGTGGGAATGTGTTTAGGCATACTTGGAGCTATAGGGATAACTACCGGGAGAGAGTGGTACAGTTTTGTAATAATAGGCCCTTTGCTGATTTGGGGCGCCATAGAAGAACGAGAAACGGCTACTTTCAGCAACATAATGTCGCTCTTGGCCAGAAACCAGAGGCTTGCAAGGAAAGGAGCGCTTCCGGTGGAAGAACTCATGGTTTGCCAGAATGCAAGGATCAAGGAACTGGTTCATAAATTAAGGCCCTCCAAATATTATATGCTACTTGTAGTGGACAGGCAGATGAAGTTGCTCGGTTCCGTTTCTGAGACCAGGTTGCTTGAGGCCTTCTGCAAGGGCTCTATGGAACTCCGGATAGAAGAGTTGATTAGTCCGCCACCGTAATGTTGCCTGTTCTGCGAGTAACTTTTACCTATCGCGGGTTTCACCTGTGCTCTTCTCTTGCAAGACAGCTATCCCCAGAAGAGTTTTTACCTCTTGGTATCATAAGGGTTATAATATACATTGAGGGGAGAGTACTTGAGTAGGCGGAAAAAACCACTCGCTCAAGTTGCACTGGCAGCTCAGGCTTGTTGCCGGTATTGCCGGGTGATGTTTGCCTGGATTGAAAGGTATGGTCAAGGGTGCCAATAAGGGGACAGCACACTATTACATGGAATGACTTGAGGCGGCATCTGGGGAAGGTAGAGAAACCTGCCAGATACACTGGCGGCGAAATCAACGCGAAACACAAGGATCCACAATCAGTGGATATTCTTTTTGCTTTGGCCTTTCCAGATGTTTACGAGGTTGGCATGAGCCATCTGGGTTCTCAGATTCTCTACTCTGTTTTGAACAACCGGCATGATGTTTCATGTGAACGAGTGTACGCGCCGTGGCATGATATGGAAAGCTTGCTCAGGGAGAGATGTTGGCCTCTTTTCAGCATTGAAAACAGGTTGCCCCTGTCATCCTTTGATATTGTAGGATTTTCACTTCAATATGAGCTTACGTATAGTAATGTCCTGATGATGCTTGACCTGGGCGGTATTCCTCTGAGATCGAAAGACAGGGCGCAAGATGCTCCTTTGGTAATAGCCGGCGGGCCTTGCGCAATGTCTGCCGAGCCAATGGCAGATTTTATTGACGCTTTCGCCCTCGGCGATGGCGAAGAACTTTCTTTGGATATTGTCGATACCTACAAAGCCTGGAAGGGAACAGGGAGATCCCGGTCGGATCTTCTTGTCATGCTTTCCCTTGTGGAGAGTGTGTATGTGCCGTCGCTTTACGACGTAGAGTACAACGGTGACGGCACTTTGGGAAGAGTGGTTCCCCGGCCCGTCAAACTTGACGATCAGTCTTATCAGAGCATTAGGGCTGAAACCGGTAATCCTGCGTTAAGGCGCTCCTGTTTTCCCGAAGATAGGCCCGGATGGTTCATTGCACCCTCAGGTGTGCGGCGGCGGGTTATTAAGTCGATTGATCATGCTGCCTTCATTGATCAACCATTGATACCTCTTATGGAACCTATTCATGACAGGGCAATGGTCGAGATATTCAGAGGTTGCACCCAGGGGTGTAGATTCTGCCAGGCCGGAACAATATATCGCCCTGTGAGGGAAAGGGCGCCTGGTACTATAAGCGGTTATGCCAGGAAACTGCTCGAAGCATCAGGATATGATGAAGTCTCGTTGGTGTCCCTGTCGTCTGCAGATTACAGCCACATTGAAGAACTCATATCCCGGCTCAGCGCCGATTGTTCCAGGGCCAAGATTTCACTTCCGTCTTTGAGGGTAGATTCATTTTCAGTGGAACTGGCGAAAATGCTGGGAACATCAAAAACCGGGTTGACTTTGGCGCCTGAAGCTGGCTCCCAAAGGATGAGGGACATTATCAACAAGAAGGTTACAGAGGAAGACATATTCCATGCGGCCAGGCACGCTTTCGCCTCAGGCTTTTCACACCTGAAGTTATATTTCATGATCGGCCTCCCGGGCGAGGCCGATCATGATGTTGTCGCGATCTCGAATCTTGTACGAAAGATTCGCCAAATAGGAAGAGACATGAAAGCCAGGCCTACGGTGGTGGCTTCAGTTTCGGGTTTTGTGCCCAAACCCAACACTCCTTTTCAGTGGGAGCCGTGCATACAGCCTGACGAACTCCGAAGGCGCCAGAGATTGCTCAAGGGAGGTTTGCGGGGCCCCGGGCTCAAGTTTAAGTATCATGACGTGGAACTCACCTGGCTTGAAGCAGTATTCGCCCGGGGAGACAGGCGGCTTTCTGCAGCATTGGAACTGGCATACCAACGGGGCGCAAGATTTGACGCATGGGCTAATCTTCTCGATATAGGCCTATGGGAACAGGTTTTTAGTGACACAGGCTTGGATCCTGCTTTTTATGCACACAGGGAACGGGGTATAGAAGAGGCCCTGCCATGGGACCATCTTGACTCAGGGGTATCCAAAACGTATTTACTGTTAGAGAGGGGCCGGGCGAGGAAGGGTGCCACCACCAGGGATTGTAGAACCGGTGATTGTGTTGGGTGCGGCGTATGCTCCCGTCTGGGAGTTGAGGTATCCCTCAAATAGATGCTCCGGCAGTTTGAAGGTGTTATAATTGCGAGTTAGGGTTAAGTATAAAAAAGGCGATACGGTAAGGTTCCTGAGCCATTTGGATGTTGCCCGCAATATGAGAATGGCTCTGAAGAGGGCAAAATGGCCTGTAGCAATCACCAGGGGCTATTCGCCCAAAATGAGAGTTTCTTTTTACTCTCCTTTGCCTGTTGGAACGTCGGGGGAGGAAGAGTACCTGGATGTGACTCTTGACAAAAACGGTATTACAGATTTCATTCAGGCAAAGGCTAAGGGTGCAGGCCATCTGCTTTCCAACTCTGATATTTTGGCTCAATTAGCCGGAGCGCTTTCAAACGCTCTGCCAAAGGGGTTCGCCGTATGCGAACTTGTTGTTGTTCACAATGGGCAGAAGCCGTTTGAGTCACAAATCCAGGGGTCTTTGTATCGAACTGAGATAGAGGAGGTGACGGCAGACACATTATCCTCGTCAATAGAGGCGTTTTTAGCTGAAGAACAAGTTTTATTTGAAGTTCAAAGGCCCAAAGAGAGCCGGACCATGGATTTGCGCGATTTTGTTGAGAGTATCAGCCTTATACCGGGTTCAAGCCCGGCCACACTCTTCATGACAATTAGACATGACAATGGCCGTACCGTGCGTCCGCAATGGGTGATTGATTCTTTATCAAGATTCGGGATGGATATCAATACCGGCGAAGTAATTGTTGACAGGCTTAAGCTTTATTTCGGATGAGATTGACAGTGCGAAATTATCCATCCTGCCGCACTTACAAGCGGCGACTATTAGATTTACATTAAGCCAAATTTTTATTAGGAGATGAAATACTCCCATGAGCAGGGAGATACTTATTAATGCCAATGCTGATGAAACCAGGGCTGCCCTGGTTGAGCATGGTTCTGTTGTAGAGTTTTATGTTGAAAAGCCTAACAGCCAGAAGATAGCCGGCAATGTCTATCTCGGTAAGGTGATGAATGTTTTGCCTGGAATGCAGGCGGCATTTGTCGATATCGGCCAGGAAAAGAACGCATTCTTGTATGTTGATGACGCATTTTTGCCCCCTGAGTTTCAGGGCAGGGGAGCTTCCAGGAACAGAAAGAACCGGAGACGAACTTCCATTAATGAGATTGTAAAGCCGGGCCAGAAGATCGTGGTTCAAGTCTCCAAAGAAGCTATAGGGTCGAAAGGGGCCCGTGTAACAAGGCATGTTACCTTTCCCGGACGATATCTTGTGCTAATGCCGACAGTCAACTATGTTGGTGTGTCAAGGAGACTCTCGGAAGACCAGGAACGGCAGAGGTTGCGCAAAATCGCAAAGGATGTTAAACCCCAGAATATGGGGGTGATTGTCAGAACTGTGGCCGAGGGCAAGACAAAAGAGGAAATCGAAAGAGACTTGCTGTTTGTGTTGCGGCTGTGGGAAAAGGTACAGGAGAACGCGAAACACAAGAAGGCGCCGTCACTGTTGCACCGCGATCTTGGCCTGGTAATGAGGATGGTGCGGGACGAACTCAACCAGGAGACTACCAGAATGCTTGTGGATGACAGCCAAACCTATGCCAAAATACTGGAACTTTTGGACAGTGTTTCCCCTGAGATGAAAGACAGGGTTATATACTACAGAGACAGGGAAATCCCCCTTTTTGGCCTTTACGGGGTAGAAGCTGCAATTGAACAGGCATTGCAGCGTCAAGTGTGGCTGAAATCCGGCGGGTACATCGTTATTGACAAGACTGAGGCGCTGACTGTGATTGATGTGAATACCGGCAGGTTCGTGGGTAGCAAGAACCTTTCTGATACTGTGTTCAGGACCAACATGGAAGCTTGCGAAGAGATTGTGCGGCAGTTGCGGTTACGTGACATAGGCGGGATTATTGTCATTGATTTTATCGATATGGATAAGCTTGATCACCGCACCAGTGTAATTGAGGAACTTGAGAAGCATCTCAAGAAAGACCACACAAAAACCGTTGTAGTCGGGCTTACAGGTTTAGGGCTTGTTGAAATGACAAGGAAGAAGGTTAGGCAAAGCCTCGATGCTATGATGACCAGGATGTGCCCTTATTGCGGGGGCAAAGGGACAGTGATGTCGGAAGAAACCGTTGCTTCCAGGATACGCAGGGAAATTAGAAGGCTCCTGAGAAATTCGTACAGTGAAGCTGTGCTTGTGGAAGTCAACCCCGGTGTGGCTTCTTACCTGATTGGGCCCGGCGGGGCCAACTTGAAAGACTTGGAGAAAGAGACAGGCCGCAGCATCTTCATAAGAGGTTCAGGTGATCTACACATTGAGGATATGAACGTGAAAGCTCTGGGTAGCAAAGAGGAGATTGCCATAAAGGCAGTTCCTGTGCAAGCAGGGGAAGTGATCGAACTTGAGGTTGAGGAGCCTCATTCGCAGAATCCTGATGATGGCATTGCCAGGATTGAGGGCTATGTGATAGATATTCAGGGTGGCGGGGCACATGTCGGCCAAAAAGTACGCGTAAAGATCACGTCTTGCCTCCGTACTTTTGCAAAAGCTACGATTGTGAAAACCCAGGGCAGGCAAACCAGGAGCCAGGTTTCAGATTAGGTTGTTTGAGTGTGATCAAGATATTGTGGGTTTTTAAAGCTAAGCAATAGGCAAGGAGCCTCAATTCCAATTACGGTATGATTTCTTGACATGTTTTTCGAATGCGTGCTAAACTGTAACGGTAACTGCTTAGCTGGAGTAGGGGGTTTTCCAAAGTTGTACGCAATAGTAGAAACAGGCGGTAAGCAATACAAGGTATCCCCTGGTAACATTATTAGGGTTGAAAAAATAGACGGCGAACGCGGAAATGCTTGTGTATTTGACAAAGTGCTTGCGATTTCCGACGGTGAAGGTTTGAAAGTCGGAAAGCCTTACGTTCATGGGGCTTCTGTGGATGGGACGATTATCCGCCAGGGCAAAGCCAGGAAAGTACTGGTTTTCAAATTCAAGGCTAAGACCAATTACAGAAAGCGTTACGGGCACAGGCAGCATTTTACAGAGATAAGAATCGAATCTATCAACCAAAATGCTGAAGATACAGTTTCTGCGTAAACATTGCGGGCCAGAGCAATGGGCGGAACTCGGGCAAGGCTTAAAGCCTGAGGCTCCGGTCGGTGTATTGATTGGATTTGAGATCGAGGGGCACGCAGGATTTGCCGAACACGGCCAGGACATAGTATGCGCAGGGGCATCGGCGCTGGCCCAGGGAGCATTGTTGGGATTGCAGGATGCACTTGGCGACAAGGTAAGTTTTCGCAAGCAGCCGGGTTACCTGGAAGTTACGGTTGGCTCAGAAACCGCTTGTGAAACTGCCCCCCGGGCGATCTTAAGAACGTTGGAACTGGGGTTCTTGTCAATTGCCAGGGCGTATTCAGGCCATATTAGCGTGGCATATCAAGATGTTGATTAAGGTTTATGCAACCCATTCCGGGAAAGCCTGTGAATGGGTATGAGAAAGGAAGGAGGGGAGCAGCAATGATGATAGACCTTCAATTGTTCGCAAAGAAGAAAGGTGTAGGAAGCTCCAGGAACGGGCGGGACTCCCACTCCAAGCGGCTCGGCGTCAAGAATCATGACGGCCAATTTGTTACAATGGGCAGCATAATCGTACGTCAGAGGGGCACGAAGGTACACCCTGGCCGCAATGTAGGTATGGGGCGTGACTACACACTGTTTGCCAAGGCAGACGGATATGTATCTTTCGAGCGAAGAGGCCGGGACGGAAGAATTGTATCTATCGAGGCTGAGGCGCCAATGGGAGTGGCAGCAGTATCCGGCGATAATGACTGACAGAGTTATCTTAATGCAGGTATCAGATATGAACGTATCACAAAACAGCTGGTTGTTTGGTTAAGCGGCGGCTTGGCCCGCCGCTTTTGGTATTGCAGGACTGAATTCGTTTCAAGGAAGGGGTTGCGAGTTTGGCTTCTCGCTTTATTGACAGAGTCAAGGTGTATGTAAAAGCGGGAGACGGTGGACGGGGATGCGTTGCGTTCAGGCGCGAAAAGTTTGTGCCTTTCGGTGGCCCTGCCGGCGGTGACGGAGGCGACGGCGGAGATGTAATATTTAGGGTGAGCACAGATCTCAATACTCTTCTCGACTTTAGATACAGGCCCCACTTGAAAGCCACTAACGGCCGCCAGGGCGAGGGCGACAAGCGTGCAGGCAGAAGAGGGCAAGATCTAGTTGTAAAGGTCCCTCCTGGAACCATGTTATATGACGCAGAGACCGGAGAATTGATTGAAGATCTTGTGGAAGAGGGCCAGGAAGTAATAGTGGCCACAGGTGGAAAAGGCGGTAAGGGCAACGCGAGGTTTGCCACTTCTAAGAACCGGGCTCCCAGAAAGTTTGAAGAGGGTAGCCCCGGGCAAGAGCGTTCTGTCCAACTTGAACTGAAGTCTATAGCTGACGTAGGGCTTGTAGGCTTGCCCAATGCAGGGAAGTCTACCCTTTTACGAGCTGTCTCAAAGGCAAAGCCGGAAGTAGCTCCGTATCCCTTCACAACTCTTAGCCCGCACCTTGGTGTTGTGGATCATGATGGCGAAAGGTTTGTGGTTGCAGACATACCGGGCCTTATTGAAGGGGCCAGCCAGGGTAAGGGCCTGGGTTATGAATTTCTAAGGCACATCGAAAGGACTGCGGTACTACTATATGTTATAGATGCAAGCACCCTGGGCCAATCACAACCGGGCCAGGGGCCGGTCAACGATTTCGTGGCCGTACGGCGTGAAGTTCTTGCATACAGCGAAGAGATGAAGCTTAAGGAATCTCTTGTGGCGATCAATAAGATCGATCTGCTAGATTCAACCGAGGATGTGTTGAACTTAAAGGCGCAGATGGAAGAAGTTGCAAGAAGACCTGTCTTTTTGATTTCGGCTTCTGAAAAAACCGGGCTGGATAGCCTTATTCAAGGCATATGCAACGTTTTAGCAGTAGAGCGGTAGGACAAAGAAGGATTTTTGACAAAGACAGAGAATAAAGACAGAGAATACAAATGAAACTGCGAAGTCTGATTTTCAGGGTTCCTGGGTCTTGGAGGCATTTGGGTGACTGCGATCGGTGTGATGGGCGGGACGTTTGATCCGATTCATTTTGGACATCTCAGGGCTGCCGAAGAAGTACTACAAGGGTTCGGGCTTGAGCGTGTTATTTTTGTACCGTCAGGTAAGCCTCCACACAAACCACTTTCTGAAGTTACCTCCCCTGAACATCGCTACATGATGGCCAAACTTGCTACGGCTGATCATCCTCAATTTGAAGTGTCAGGAATTGAGATACAGCGAGAAGGCCCTTCCTATACTTTGGACACCCTACGAGAATTGAGAGATACACTTTGCAAAGAAAAAACGCTTTATTTTATAACCGGGCTTGATGCGATTCTCGAAATCCACACCTGGAACGGGTACAAGCAGCTTTTTGATTTGGCTGATTTCATTGCGGTAACCAGGCCGGGATACAGCGTAGAAGCTTTTGGTACACTTGAGAATCTTCTTGGGCCTGATTGCTTTTCAAAAGTTCATCCGTTTCCGGTAACGCTTTTGGCCATTGCATCAAGGGACATACGGCGAAGAGTAAGAGAGGGTGAATCTATCAGATACCTGGTTCCTGAACCGGTACGTCTGTATATAGGAAAGGAACGACTCTATTCTTAAAGTGCTGAATAAACGCGTTAGTCGTTTTATCAGAGGGTGGTTGGTCTAATAGCGGTCGGGTCAAATCACAGTCAAGGGAGGTGTAGTTATGAAAACTCTATACGTAGGCAATCTACCTTGGGTCACTACCAGTGAAGAGCTTTCGGAGGCTTTTAGCCCTTTTGTTGAGGTTAGAAGCTGCCGCATCATCACTGATAGAGATACTGGCAGGTCGAGAGGTTTTGGTTTCGTCGAAGTAGACGAGGCTGATGTCGAAAAGGCTATTGAAGCCGTTAACGGAACCATGCTAGGCGGGCGTCAAATAGTGGTGAATGAAGCCAGGCCTCGTCAGCCAAGGTTCTAGATTCATGGTAAGAAATACTTAATCCAGGACTTTTATTGCCTCCTCATCTTTTTACTGCGATATACTTTGAGAGGATTTGGAGGCAACCTCCTTTTTGGGGAACCATGGTACAATTGATTACAGCCGGTGTCGCTTCGTTTCCAAGCATCCGCCATATCTATCATTGAAACTTTAGTGCTTCGATCTACGTCAAATCATTGGAGAATACATAAGACAGACATGAAACAGAGACAAGACAGCCTATACACCGGCCAAGATGAACACGCGGGCCGCCTCACCGGCCAATGCCAGGCCGGTGGTATAATTGGCATGTGTCCGTAAAGGCTGGGTTGTATTTGATCTATCGACATGCCTTGGAGTTTGCCAGGGGAATGCTCAGTGAAGACAGATTTGAGCATAGCGTAAGTACTGCCCGGTATGGGTTTGAACTGGGCAATCAATACGGGGTTGACCCTGAAAGAGCTTTCCTGGCTGGGATTTTGCATGATGTTGCCAGGGAGTTTTCAAGCGGATACCTTTTACTCCAGGCTAGAAAAGAAGGTATAATACCTAGAAAAGAAGAAAAAATCTGTCCATTTCTATTGCATGGAAAAGTGGCGGCTTCCATTGTTGAAAAGGAGATTGGAATCAAGGACAAGGGTGTTCTTGATGCGATTGCATCTCATGTAACCGGAAGGCGCCAATGGGCAAAGTTGGAACAGGTTGTATACTTAGCAGATAAGGTTGAGCCTACCAGGGATTATCCTAAAGCGGATACTGTGCGCAGGTTGCTTGAGAAAGGCGAGTTTGACTGTGCACTGTTGGAGAGCCTGCGAAATGCTATCATCTATGCAGCTCAAACCCGGGGCCGGATCGTGGATACAGAAACGGTGGTGGTATTCAATGAAATCGCGAAGGCGCAAGCGAGATATTGAGCATAACCCTGAATTAGATGAAACAAGAATATATAAGAGGCCGGAAACCGCGCCGAAAGCCAGGACAAGGCACTGGGGTAAGTTTGTGGGGATGATTGCCCTGGGTGTGGTATTGTTTGTGGTTGGCATGGGGTTCGGGATGTATACCTATCTTAAAGGTTACTCAAGAGGATATCCTCCTACCAGTGAACTCCCTTTAGTAGATGAATCTACTTCAAGAATGAACATATTGGTTTTGGGAATCGATGGCGGGGTTGACGGAAGACTGCTCAGAGCCTCGAAAACCGGTACTCGTTCTGATGTTATGATGATCGTCAGTATAGACACAGATGCGAAAAAAGTGGGGGTGCTGTCTGTTCCCAGGGATACCAGGGTTTTCATACCCAAGATAAACGACCTTGAAAAAGCAGGGCACTCCCATGCTTACGGGGGCCCGGAACTTGTAGTTCAAACTCTTGAAGAGTTTCTTAAGGTGGAGATTCACCGGTATATCAGGGTCGACTTTGAAGGTTTTAAGCGGGTTATTAATACCCTGGGCGGAGTGGATATAGATGTACCTGAAGATATGAATTACGAGGATCCTGATCAGGATCTGTATATTCACATAGAGAAAGGGCCACAGACTCTGAACGGCGATAAAGCCCTCGAGTTCGTGCGTTACAGGGAGTATGGAGATGGGGACATAGGCCGTATCAGGGCTCAAGAATTGTTCCTGGAGGCCCTTGCAGACAAAGTTATGCGTATCACTACTGTCACAAAAGCGCCCAAACTCATAAGCGATATGTTGCCATATGTACTTACGGACCTGAGCAACGACGATATTGTGTACCTGGTTTCTATTGGAATGGGCATCAAACCGGAGAATGTAAAGATGGCTATATTACCCGGGGAGCCAGGTTATATTGATGATATCAGTTACTGGCTCGTTGATTCAGAGAAAGCGGCGCGAATGGTTGATGAGGTTGTGAGGGGCATAGATCGGGCAAGGAATG
>DUTL01000055.1 GCA_012842105.1 Candidatus Fermentithermobacillaceae bacterium
TATGCCCTCACCTAGCACCCCATGAAAGTGTAGGATAGTAGGAGGTGTGAGGAATGACTTTGCAGGAAATTGCTTTGCCTGGAATAGTGACACTGATTCCTATATTGATTGCCGGAGTGGTTTGGGTCATTACCCTTGCCCTGGCTGTTTCGCGAAAAGATACCCCGGTTGCGCTTGTTCACGGAGGGTTTGGAGTAGTCGTATTTGTGTTATCGGCTTTTCTTCCTGTGGTAGGAATGTTTGGCTCTTTAATACTCATTGTTATATTGCTGACTTCTTACCGGATTGTGCGTGAGTATGCAAGGGGTGTGGCCTTTAGACTGGGGAGAATACGCAGTCTTTTGGAGCCGGGCCTTACCGTAATTATGCCCTTCGGAATAGACCAGATAAGAATCGTCGACATAAGAACTTTCACCATTGATGTTCCCAAACAAGAAGTTATCACCAAAGACAACGTGCCTGTAATTGTAGATGCGGTAGTATATTTCAACGTGTTTGACCCGATTTTGGCCGTAACCAAGGTAGCAGATTATGTTGAAAGCACGAGCTTGCTCGGGCAGACTACTCTCAGGTCGATACTCGGGCAGCATGAATTGGACGATCTCTTGAGCAAGAGAGATGAGCTTAACCAGGTTCTCCGCGAGATACTCGATCTTGCCACTGATCCCTGGGGAATCAAAGTTACCATGGTGGAAGTTAAATCCATCGAGCTTCCTGATGCCATGAAACGTGCCATGGCGAGGCAGGCTGAGGCCGAAAGGGAGAGGCGCGCCAAGATAATCGCTTCTGAAGGTGAACTTCAAGCTTCGCAGAAACTTGCCGAAGCTGCAGGGGTCATGTCTACCCAGCCTATCTCGGTGCAACTTAGGTTTTTGCAGACGTTGTCTGAGATTGCAACTGAGCAGAATTCTACTATTGTATTTCCCATTCCTATTGAACTTCTGCCGATGTTAGACGGTCGTATGAACAACAAATGAAGAATATTGGTGAAACGGATTGGATTCTGAGCAAAGGTGTGCCGAACTGTCTGGAGCCGTGCGGAACTGCTGAGCCTGGTATCCGGATTGCTCAGAACTATGGGTAATCGCTTAGCCCTGTGCCTTGTCTGTGCAAAAACGATTGGTCCAGGAATGATGCCTGTGATAGCAACCGGAACGATAGTGAAGTTGGTGGCGCATAACCTAGTTGGTGGAATGCTGGGAGTTCTGCTATGTGCCGGATAGGGAGCAAGTTGAGAGGAGGGGCTGATGTGGAGGCAATAGGGTCAATTGCAGGATTGCTCGCTCCAATTGCGTTTATCTTTGCAATAAGTTCTTACACTCAATTAGGCGCACTGAAGAAAGAGATCAATAGATTGAAGGCCGACGTGGAAAAACTGAAAACCAAATAGATACAACTTCTTGTGGAAGTCTGTTTTATGTTTTGCGGGGCCTATGATTTACCCCGCTATGTTTACTGTACTATTGTTGTTTGCTTTGCATAAGCTGGGCTTGATATTTTCTACACGGCTCTGCCCCTTGCTTTGATTTCACAATTTTGCAATGTCTTTGGATATTTCACAAATGTTACAATAATAGGATGACCTATGTTATGGAAGATGGTAGAATTCGATTTGAGAGATTGAGTTTTCCAAGCTGCTTTACTGCAGGGTAGCCGAAGGGGTCGTTGGCCGGAAGGAGAAGCATCGTGGATAACAAAGAATTTGAAAAATTGGTATTGCAGCGATTAGAAACCCTTAGTGAAGGGCTAGGGTCACTTCGTCAGGAGGTGGCCCTGCTTACTGAAGGTCAGGGGTCACTTCGTCAGGAAGTGGTCCTGCTTACTAAAGGGCAGGGGTCACTTCATCAGGAAGTGGCCATGCTTACTAAAGGGCAGGGGTCACTTCGTCAGGAGGTGGCCATGCTTACTGAAGGGCAGGGGTCACTTCGTCAGGAAGTGGTCCTGCTTACTGAAGGGCAGGGGTCACTTCATCAGGAGGTGGCCCTGCTTACTAAAGGGCAGGGGTCACTTCATCAGGAAGTGGCCATGCTTGGCAAAAGGCAGGAGTCATTATACCAAATTGTGGTAATGATTGAACATGAGCACGGGCAAAAACTGGATGCACTCTTTGATGGCTATAGACTGTTGAAGGAAACTCTTGACGATCATACCGAACGACTTGAGCGCATTGAGGCTCAGGTTGCAATTCATGAAGTTAGGATAGAGATTCTTGATAAAACCAAGTTGGACAAATCCCAAACCACCTGACTGCTCACGACATGTTACAATATCACTGTCCTATAACACATTTTTGGACTAGTAACTTGATCTATGGCTTCTTTATCCTATAGAATTGACCAACAGCGTTAATTGCTAATTTCCATACATCGCAATGCAGGAAATATTCAATCCCTGTCGAAATTGTACGTTCTAAGACGTGTAGGCAGAAAATTATCGAACCAGAGACGGCATTGTGCCGGCTACACGAAAGGGGGTTCGGATGTAATCTTCACAACTTGAATGTGCAGTTCTGTCCTATCTACCATTGTTTGCAGTTTTGATTAGAGTAATTGAGGAGGTATACACCATTGAGAAAAGCAGTTTGTTTGATTCTGGTTATTGCCAGTGTGTTTCTCCTGGCCGGATGCGGGCCCGGTACAGACGATCCCAATGCAAACGGATCGTCAGAGCCTAAAGTTGGCGGTACTCTTGTAATTGGTGACGCCTGGAGTGTCGTTACCATGGACCCCGCGCTTTACAATGACGACGGTTCGTGGCACGTAGTCAATAACGTTTTTGATGCCCTTGTAGACCACAACTCCAAACGGGAAGTTATTCCAAGGCTTGCAGAGTCATGGGACAATCCTGATAACAACACGTGGATATTCCACCTGAGGAAGGATGCCAGATGGCAGGATGGCAACCAAGTATTTGCCGAAGGTGAAGGGCCGGAAGTTACGGCTGAAGATGTCAAGTACTCGATTGAAAGAATCCTTGATCCTGCAACAAGATCGGGACGTTTGACCCTTGTGAACTCAGTCGATAAAGTGGAAGTTTTGGATGAGTACACGGTTAAGATAACCACTAAGGAGCCGGATGCTTTTCTCCTCGACAACCTGACAGGGGTTTACGTAGTGAATCAGAAAGTGATCGAAACACTCGGTGCTGAGGAGTTTGCCAGAAATCCAATTGGAAGCGGCCCTTTTAAGCTGGAAGAGATGAAACCCGATGACTACGTTTCCCTTGTCCGCAATGACGACTATTACATCAAGCCGAATTTGGACAAGATAATCATCAAACCCATACCTGATCAAAACGCTATGCTGATAGCCTTGGAATCGGGAGACGTGGATGCAGTAGCTCAGATTCCACAAAAAGACGTAGAGAGAATTGAATCAGTTTCCAACCTGAGTGTGATGAAGCAGTCCACTGCTGCATACCGATACACGGCATTCAACTGTGAAAACGAGCCTACAAGCGATCCAAAGTTCCGCGAAGCCATATCCATGGCTATAGATATGGACGGCGCCGTCAATGCAATTTTCCCGCCGGGAATGGCTGAAAGAGCTTATGGCCCTGTATGTCCGAACATCTTGGGCTATGACCCGTCACTTGAAAAGTACTGGGAGTACAACCCGGAGAAAGCCAAACAACTTCTGGCTGAACTTGGTTGGAAGGACAGTGACGGTGATGGGATTCTTGACAAGGACGGGGAAGAACTCAATTTGAAAATCTTAGGCCCTCAGGATGCTAACCGCTCCAAACTCTCGGTCATAATTGCCACCAGCCTTAAGGATCTAGGAATAAAAACCGATGTACAGAACCTTGAGTGGGGCACTCTGCTCACTGAAGTGGATAAGGGCAATTTCGACATGTTCATACTCGGCGGTTACAGCGGGGCAAACGGTATGCTTTTCATGTTCCACAGCCGCAATAAAGGCCCTAACGGGAACAATGCCTTATATGAGAATGAGCAAGTTGACGAATTGCTTGACCGCGGTATCGCTTTGGTAGATCCTGAAGAGCGTGAACCCGTTTGGAAGCAGGCTCAGGAGATTATTGTTCAGGACAAGCCTCATATGCCTGCGTATCATGAGTATTTCTTTTTCGCCTACAACAAAAAGGTGCATGATTACAGCGGGCGTTTTCAGTTTGTCACTACAGAGAATAACGTATGGCTAGGTGAGTCAAAGTAGCATGATTTGACGCAATTAGGGAGGCGTCTGGTTTCAGCGCCTCCCTTTCTAATAGAGGTGAGTCCGATGTTTAGGTTCATTGTCCGTCGCTTGCTCCAGGCTATACCTACATTGCTAGGCATATCCATAGTGGTTTTTCTAATGGTACATTTGGCGCCGGGAGATCCTGTATTGATAATGCTGGGCTCCCAGGAGCAAGCGGTTACCCCTGAGCGAATCGCTGAATTGAGAGAAGCGTGGGGGTTTAACGACCCTTTGTATGTTCAATACTGGAGATTCTTGAAAGATGCGTTGCGCGGGGATCTTGGCCGTTCGATTTATACAGGGCAAGATGTGTTTCAGAGCATTGCCCAACGAATACCTGCCACTTTGCTTCTGACCGTATCGTCGCTGATAGTCGCTGTAGCAGTTTCGGTTCCTATCGGGATCATATCTGCCACCAGGCAGTATTCTGCATGGGACTATATTGGGATGGTAGGAGCGTTACTGGGAGTATCAATGCCCACTTTCTGGTTCGCTTTGCTGGCCATGTTTCTCTTTTCTCTCAAGCTTGGTTGGCTCCCGGCCACAGGTATGGGCCATCTTGCCAACGGCATTGGCGATGTGATCAAGCATTTAATAATGCCTTCGCTTACTCTTGGCTTCGGAATGGCAGCCATGACCACCCGTTTGACCCGGTCGAGCATGCTGGATGTCATACGGCAGGACTATATACGAACCGCTAAGGCCAAGGGCCTTTCAGAAAGAGTCGTAATCTACAGGCATGCACTTAAGAATGCACTGATCCCAATAGTAACCGTGATTGGAACTCAGTTTGGTTCGCTTCTAGGCGGCGCCGTGGTAACCGAGACGATTTTTGCATGGCCCGGGATGGGGCGGCAGGCTGTTGCTTCAATTACACGCAGAGATCTGCCAATGATTCAGGGGAATGTACTGTTTATGTGCTTGATATTTGTGCTGGTTAATCTGCTTGTTGACATAAGCTACTCGTGGCTTGATCCCAGGATTCGGTACGATTAGCCTTTTCGGGCCTAGCATTTGTTGCACTGGTCACGAGGGGAGGTTCTTCATTTGGACAATACATCGCAGCAACAGAAACGTTCTTTGTGGATTGATGTTTGGGCACGTTTCAAGAAAAACCGTTTGGCAATGATCGGTTTGTGCGTAATCATATTTCTATATCTTGTGGCGCTTTTTGCGCCGGTTTTGGCGCCTTATCCGTATGACAAAATGAATTTGACCAATCTGTATGCGTCTCCCGGGTCGCCCGGCCACATTCTGGGAACCGATGAGTTTGGCAGGGATGTGCTTAGCAGGTTGATCTATGGGGCCCGAATCTCTCTTACAGTAGGGTTGGTGGTAGTAGGAATGGCAAGCGCAATCGGTGTTACCCTTGGTGCGCTTGCAGGATACTATGGTGGTTGGGTCGATTCGCTTATCATGCGTATCGTGGATTTTCTCTATGCTTTTCCTTTCTTTATTCTTGCTATCACCATTGTGGCTATCCTGGGGCCAAGCTTGTACAACGCAATGTTTGCCCTCGCTCTGGTGAGCTGGATTGGGTACGCCCGGATGGTGAGAGGGCAGTTCCTGGCATTAAAGCAAAGGGAGTTTGTGGAAGCCGCGAAGGCAGTGGGAGCCAGTGGCTTTAGAATAATGTTTGTCCACCTTCTGCCCAATGCATTGGGGCCTGTGATAGTGCAAATGTCCCTTGGAGTTGCCGGGGCGATTCTGTCAGCTTCGGGGCTTAGCTTTTTGGGTTTGGGGGCGCAACCACCTACTGCTGAGTGGGGAGCTATGCTAAATGCCGGAAAAGACTATATTCGAAGCGCTCCCCATTTAGCAACGTATCCGGGCCTGGCCATCATGATAACAGTTCTTGCATTTAACTTTGTGGGTGATGGCCTTCGCGATGCCCTGGATCCAAAGCTTAAACAGTAAACTTTGCGTAGAAAGCGGTGGCGAGATGTCGAAACGGATCTTAGAAGTTAATAACCTAACCACCTCGTTTTTTACCGGCGATGGCGTGGTTACGGCCGTAGATGGTGTAAGTTTTTCGATTGATGAAGGCGAAACCCTGGCAATAGTGGGCGAAAGCGGATGCGGCAAGTCAGTAACCAGCCTTTCAGTGATGGGCTTGATTCCATGGCCTCCGGGCAAAATTCTGAATGGACAAGTCTTGCTTGACGGGGAGGACCTTCTGTCAAAACCAGAAGAGGAAATGCAGAAGGTTCGTGGCAACAAAATTTCTATGATATTTCAAGAGCCAATGACGTCATTGAACCCTGTATTGAATGTGGGTTTTCAAATAATGGAGGCCCTCCAACTGCACCAGGGCTTATCTGCTGCAGAAGCTCGAGAGCGAGCCATAGAAATGCTCAGGTTGGTAGGCATACCTGAACCGGAACGCAGGATTGATGAATACCCCCATCAAATGTCTGGCGGTATGCGGCAGCGCGTGATGATTGGAATGGCCCTGGCTTGTAACCCCAGGCTTTTGATAGCTGATGAGCCTACAACAGCCCTGGATGTTACCATCCAAGCTCAGATTTTGGACCTGATGCACAGGCTTCAGAGGGAAATGGGAACGGCAATCCTTCTGATTACTCACGATATGGGCGTGGTTGCGGAAATGGCTGAGCGGGTAATTGTTATGTATGCAGGCCGCTTCGTAGAAGAGGGTGGTGTCGAATCCATATTTGATGCCCCGCTGCATCCTTACACAGCAGGGCTTCTGAATTCAATTCCCCGGGTTGATGTATCCACAAAGCGGCTTCACGTCATTCCCGGTACTGTGCCAAGCCCTTCTGAACTGCCCTCAGGCTGTAGATTTCATCCCCGTTGTGCTCAAGCCAGACAACGGTGCAAAAACGAAGAACCGCCACTTTTTGACATTGGGCAGAAGAGAAAAGTCCGTTGCTGGTTGTGTACCGAAAGAGCAAGTGCAGAGGAGGGTGTATTATGAGTGCTTCACATGTCAAAGAACAGTCAAATTCCGAAGTTTTGCTTGAGGTTCGCAACCTCAAAACATATTTTCCGCTCAAACGAGGTTTGTTGGGAAAGCAGAAAGGTTTTGTCAAAGCAGTCGACGGCGTATCGTTTTCGGTCAAACGGGGAGAGACTTTGGGTTTGGTTGGCGAGTCGGGTTGTGGCAAGACCACAACAGGGAAGAGTATTCTCAGGCTCATAGAGCCTACGGCCGGTGAAGTAATATTTGACGGGCAAGATCTTATGGCCCTAAATGAGCAGGGTATGCGCAAGATGCGCAGAGAAATGCAGCTGATCTACCAAGACCCTTATTCTTCGCTTAATCCAAGGCTGACTGTGGGCGAGATTGTAGGCGAGCCTCTTTTGGTACACAGGATACTCGACAGGCAAGCAAGGGGGAAAAGGGTAAGGGAACTTCTTGATGTGGTGGGTTTGTCACAAGAGCATGTTTACAGGTATCCCCATGAGTTTTCAGGAGGGCAGAGGCAGAGAATTGGAATTGCCAGAGCTCTTGCGCTGAATCCCAAGCTGATTGTATGCGACGAACCGGTTTCCGCATTGGATGTTTCAATTCAGTCACAGATACTGAACCTTCTTGCCGACCTGCAGGAAGAGTTCCAGCTTACCTATGTTTTCATTGCTCATGGATTGGCTGCAGTTAAGCACATTTCTGATCGAGTAGCTGTAATGTATCTTGGCAAAGTAGTGGAACTTGCCGAGAGTAAGGTGATTTATGATAGCCCCCTTCATCCGTATACTCAAGCTCTGATTTCCGCAATTCCGGTGCCTAACCCCAGAAGCCGGAAGGAACGCATATTGCTTGAAGGAGATGTACCATCACCTGTTAATCCTCCGACTGGTTGCCGGTTTCATACCAGGTGCAGCCGGTGCTTTGACCGCTGCCGCACAGAGGAGCCTCGCCTTGCAAGTAAGGGCGGCGGCCATTTTGTGGCCTGTCATCTTCATGATGATTAGAAGTAGAAAACAAGCAGGTGAATAGCATTCGTGCTCCTCTAGGTTCCAGAGGGGCATGTTTTGCGTGTGGCAAGAAATTATCCTTACTGTACCGTGGCCAGCCGCCAATGGTGCCCTTTAGCCCCAAACTTTGTGTGCGTGCCTAAATTTTTTAGTTTCGGAAAATTATATCCAAACCACAAGAAACAGCTTGATTTCGCTTGCAACGTATGCTGCTTTTGCCTGTTGCAGGTTAGGGTTTGGCTGGAATTTCCCTGTGTTGGCCCAAGGCATACTAGATTTGGAGGTGGCACAATCGAACACATTCTCAGTCGCATCTGTCCGTACCTTAAATTCCATTCGCAGTTTTGTCGATCAGGAAATTGGCAAATGGCAAAAGCGAGGGGTTAGGGTGAGCGTTCGCGAGTCTCCTGCGGGTGAAACCCTAATTCTTCATTGCCAAGCATCCAATCAGAATTATCACACTTCGAGCAATGAGCTTCATCGAAAAATCAAAAGTTCGATAGCCAACGGCCTTTCTGACATTATTATCGATGAATATGAAAAATTCCTCGTAGTAAAGCTTATCGACGCAAATTACGGATACTTGTCCGGTAGAGACAGGGAGTTGCTAAAGAAGAAGGCACTAAGGATATTGGGTAACGGCAGAGGCAGCAGATGTTCAGATAAACTGGGGAACTATAAGCGTAGTCAAAGAAAAAGCAGGGTTTGGGCAAAACTTTCGGAGTATCTGGAAAGAGAAGACCAGATCATTGTTGAAGGTTTCATTACGTTCAGGCTCAAGGAGTACCTTGAGGATCTTTTCGACTTCGTTGATCACATGGTGAAAGAGCATTTGATAAACCGAGAGTATAGAGAGTTTCTACAGCTGCTGCGACATTTCATGAGCAGGCAAAAATACTCGTTGCCGGTTGTCAACGTTCACAGAGATTTACAGGGGTGCTACAGGATTTTGAACGCGCAGTTAGAGCCTATACAAGGGGATTTGGGAGTATTCTTGAAACAGGATTCAGACGCTTTCGGGCTAGACGTAGATGATCTGGTGGTAAGCGCAATAGTGACACTGGCCCCTAATAGGATTGTGTGGCACGGGGCTACTGAGGATTCCTCATGTTTTGACTTGCTCAACGATTTGTTCAACCAGGAAGTTGAAATATGCCATGGATGCGAGCTGGAACGCGATTTTTGAGTATGGACTCTGAATCCATCCCTTGATCTGTGGCCACCTGTAGGATATAATTCCTGCAAACCTATATGATGTGGGCTATGAAAAGGACAGTACGCTAGTCACCGGGCTAAAGAGAATGGCGGCCATCGGCTGGAAGCCGTCTGGAACGAGACTAACGGAACACCACCTTGGAGCCTTTAGTAGAAGCATTTATGATAACACTAACGTATGGATACGTTAAAGTCCGCCAAGGGCAAACCCGCCTCAAGAGTGTATAGGCGATTTGGCCGGATTAGGGTGGAACCGCGGATTGAAACCTCGCCCCTTAACGGGACGGGGTTTTTTGCTTAGTATGGCACAAACAAAGGAGTGAGCAAAAATGCACGACAAAGAAAAGAGTGAGAGATTCATATTCATTGTCAAATGGAATAACAAGTCTGAGAGTTTTGCTCAAGGAAGCTGTTTTCTTGACGTCAAGAAGGCGTTTGGATGGAAAAACAATGTACTTCTGATAGAAACTCTTGATGGAAGCCAACGGGAAACTCTTGAGTTAAGGGAAACACTTGAGAGGGATTATGTAGTTGAACCGCTTGGGTTCGGCCACGAACAGGCCAGGGAAGCGCTGAGGCATACTGCATCTCACATATTGGCCCAGGCGGTAAAGCGCTTATTTCCTGACGTTCGCCTGGGAATAGGGCCCGCTATCGAGGACGGCTTTTACTACGATTTCGATACTGTGCACGGGTTCACCCCTGAGGATCTGGTGAGTATTGAGCAAGAAATGAAACGTATCGCAAAACAGAATTTACCTGTAACCCGTGAAATCATGTCAAGAGGCGAGGCTCGAAAGGTTTTCGAGCAGTCAAATGAGACTTTCAAGATTGAGATTCTTGATGAGCTTCCTGAAAATGAGCCCATATCTGTGTACAGGCAAGGGGAGTTCATAGACCTTTGCGCAGGGCCGCATGTTCCATATACCGGTTATCTTAAGGCATTTAAACTGCTGAACATCGCCGGGGCTTACTGGCGGGGAGATGAAAACCGGCCTATGCTCCAGCGTATCTACGGCACTGCGTTTATGGACCAAGAAGGTCTGAGGGCCCACCTAGCCAGGCTTGAAGAGATTAAGCAGAGGGATCACCGAAAACTCGGCAAGCAGTTGGACCTGTTCAGTATCGAAGAAGACGGGGGGCCCGGGCTGGTCTACTGGCATCCCAAGGGAGCTATTGTCCGAGAAATCATTGAGAATTATTGGAAAGAAGAACACAGGAAGCGCGGTTATGATCTGGTCTATACCCCGCATATTGCAAAACTGGACATATGGAAGGTCTCGGGCCATTGGGACTGGTACAAGGAAAACATGTACAGCCCAATGGAAGTGGATGATATGAAGTACTTGTTAAAGCCGATGAATTGCCCTTTCCATATCCTTATATATAAAGGCAAAACCAGAAGCTACAGGGACCTGCCCATACGGTATGGCGAATTGGGCACGGTGTACAGGTACGAACGATCAGGAGTGCTTCACGGCATGCTCAGGGTAAGGGGCTTTACCCAGGATGATGCCCACCTTTTCTGCAGGCCTGATCAACTTGAGCAGCAACTGATAGAGGTATTGGACTTGACCGGTTTTATGCTTAAGACTTTTGGTTACGATGAATACTACTGTATGCTCTCAGTGCGAGATCCTGAGAACAAGGCCGGCTACATTGGAGACGATGATGTATGGGAGCAAGCAGAAGCTGCTCTTGAGAGTGCGCTTAAAGCCAGAAATCTGCAGTACCAGGTTGACGTAGGCGAGGCAAAGTTTTACGGGCCGGCAATAGACATAAATATCAAAGATGCAATGGGCCGGCTCTGGCAAGGGCCTACTATCCAGGCTGATTTTACGTTGCCCGAACGGTTCGATATTCACTATATTGGAGAAGACGGGCAGAGGCACAGGCCTGTAATGATTCACCGTACGGTGCTTGGTGCCATGGAGCGGTTCATTGGTGGGTTAATCGAGCACTATGCAGGGGCTTTTCCTTTGTGGCTGTCGCCTGTTCAAATCAGGGTCATGCCGGTTTCAGACAAGCAAAGCAGCTATGCAGAAGAAGTTCAAAAGCGCTTCAAAGAACAAGGGTTTAGAGCTGAGTGCGACCTGGGGCAGGACAAAATCGGATACAAAATAAGGCAAGCTCAGCTGGAGAAAGTACCCTACATGATAATTGTCGGAGAGAGGGAAAAACAATCACACGAAATATCTGTGCGTCATAGAAGCCTAGGGGACCTTGGTGTTATGGGCATAGATGAGTTTATAGAAAAAGTGAGGCATGAGGCCGTGTCAAAGTCCCTTGAATCTGTGTTTGACCGTGTATGATAGCGGTGTTTCGCGTGAAGTACGTGACACAGGCGCAGGCAATGTGATATACTCGTGTTCGCTAAGAAGAAGCCATCCGCTTCTCACCTTACGGTGATAAGGACCAGTAAGGTTTTTGAGTCAGAAGCGGCTCTATTGCAGGTTTGCTACCACAAATCGTAAGAGGAGCCGCAGTTCTACGTAAAACACGGGCGGGTGGGAAACATACCTGCCCGTATTTAATTTGGTTGAAAAGGGGGTGAAATTCAATTAGTCAAATGGGTCAAAGAGTGAATGAGCAGATCCGGGTCCGGGAAGTAAGGCTTATAGCGTCCGATGGGATGCAGTTGGGGATTCATCCCACTTACGAGGCTTTGAACATAGCTCGCGAACGAGGGCTTGATTTGGTTGAAGTTGCCCCTCAGGCCAAGCCACCTGTATGTAAGATTATGGATTACAATAAGTGGAAGTACGAGCAATCCAAAAGGCTGAAAGAAGCCAGGAAAAAGCAGAAGGTTCAAGACGTGAAGGAAGTCAAGATGCGTCCTGCGATTGATGATCATGACTTTAACGTGAAGGCCAGAGCATGCAAGAGATTCCTCGAAAATGGTGACAAGGTGAAGGCAACCATAATGTTCAGAGGCCGGGAACTAGCCCATGTTGGCCTGGGACAGAAGGTTTTGGAGAGGCTTTTGGACACAGTGAAAGACATGTGCCACGTTGAGAGGGCCCCCAGGATGGAAGGCAGGAACATGACCATGATCCTGACGCCGAAACCCCAGGATGCGCCTGGCAGCAAGCGCGAAGAAACCGTTGCGAAATAGAGGTTCAGCGATAGTCTAGTCAGATATGACATTGCAGAACAGAAACAGAAAGGAAGTCTTCAAGTGGCTAAGAAGGCTAAGAAATTCAAGATGAAAACCCACAGTGGGGCAAAAAAGCGTCTCTTTGTGACCGGCACCGGAAAAATCCGTCACTTTCGTTCAGGCCATGGACACAAACTTGTTCACAAAGGCCATGCCCGGCGGAGAAGGCTTAAGAAGAGCACAATAATCAACAAGGTGTACGCTAAAGAGATTCGAACCATGATTCCCTACAAATAGGCAACGTGTGTTCTGTGTTTTGGATACTTGAAAAACTCCAGGTTGTGAGTGTTGAAGAAAGAGGGTTGTAAGCGATGCCTCGCGTTAAGTCGTCGGTTGTTAAGAGAAAAAGACACAAGAAAGTTTTGAAACTGGCAAAAGGATATTACGGAAAGCGTTCCACGTCATTCAAGGTTGCTAATGCAGCTGTTATGAAATCTCTGGACTACGCTCGTATTCATAGACGGGAGAGAAAGCGGGAATTCAGAAGGCTGTGGATAGCGCGCATTAACGCAGCAGCCCGTCAAAATGGCATGACATATAACAGGTTCATCAACGGGCTGAAGAAAGCCGGTGTAGATATTAACCGCAAAATGCTGGCGGAACTTGCAGTATCAGATGCTGAGGCCTTTTCAGACCTGGTGGTTCTCGCTAAAGGCCAGTTGGATGCAGCCGGTTCTGTCCAGTAAGAAACCGAAGGTATGGATTTGAAACCTTATCAGAAGGGCAAAGCATTGGCGACGCCTGCCAGGCTCTTAGCCATCAGTTTCTTGCTCTTGATCTTGATTGGAACTATATTGCTCATGTTTCCTTGGTCAACGTCTGCCGGCACATCGCCTGGGCTTATTGATGCGTTGTTCACTGCTACTTCAGCAGTATGTGTTACGGGGCTTGTAGTATTTAACACTGCAAGTTACTGGAGCATCTGGGGCAAGATTGTAATTCTTATCCTGATTCAGGCGGGAGGGCTCGGGCTTATGACATTTGCCACCGCTCATGCCCTTATCACCGGAAGGCGGATCACTCTGAAAGAACGCCTTATTATTCAACAGCAAACGGGGCACTGGAGCCTTTCAGGCCTGGTGTTGCTTATGAAAAGAGTCATCCTAACTACCCTTGCTTTTGAATTGATGGGCGCTTTTGTACTTGCAGTTGCTTTTGCCAGAACAATGAAACTAAGATTGCCTGGAGCATTGTTCTACGGCCTGTTTCACTCTGTATCTGCTTTCTGCAATGCTGGTTTCGATATATTGGGAGCCAGCCTGGTGCCGTATGCCGGCAATCCATGGGTAATCATGACCGTCAGCTTGCTTATCATTTTTGGCGGGCTGGGTTTTTACGTGATAATTGATCTATACGTTCAAAAAGGAAGATGGCGAAGCCTTTCATTACATTCAAGGATTGCAATCAAAATGACAGTGCTTCTGCTTATCGTAGGAACTGTTGTTGTGTTTGCTTTTGAGTACCGGAATCCGGGCACCATGGGCAGCATGAGTAACAAGGACAGAATCTTGTCTTCATGGTTCATGTCGGCCACTTCCAGGACGGCCGGGTTCAACTCGGTTCCTACTGAGAGCCTTCGGGCGTGTACGTCGTTTGCTGTGATTGCCTTGATGTTTATTGGAGCTTCACCGGGTGGAACCGGCGGTGGGGTCAAGACCACCACTTTTTATACGGTAACGAAATTCGTATCGTCGCTGGTAACGGGTAAGCAAGATGTAATCGCTGGGAAAAGGCGGCTTCCCCAGGATTTGGTTCTAAAGGCACTTTCAATTGTCTTGATATCTACAGGGTTGGTAGGAGCATCTACCCTTATTCTCACAGTAACCGAAAATAGGCCTTTTCTTGACATTGTTTTCGAAGTTACATCTGCTTTCGGCACTGTCGGGTTGTCCAGAGGCTTAACTCCTTCCCTGAGCGGTGCAGGTAAATGTGTACTGATAGCGACTATGTTTGCAGGCAGGGTTGGCCCCTTGAGCCTGGCAGGGCTCCTGTCCCGACAGCGCACCCAGGCCGGGATCAGGTATCCCGAGGAAAAGGTCTTAGTAGGTTAAAGGTGTGTGATGATGAATGCAGAAACAATTTGCCATAATAGGCCTAGGCAGGTTTGGGAGTAGCCTTGCCCGGACTCTTGCAAAATTGGGCGCCGAAGTTCTGGCGGTTGATCTGGATCCTGAAAAGGTCAGGGCAATTGCGCCTGTGGTGACTGAAGCCGTAGAAGCTGACGCCACAAGCCAATCAGTGCTCACTGAATTGGGGGTAAAGAATTTTGACGTGGCTGTAGTAGCCATCAGTGGTTTTGAGGCCAGCCTCCTTGTTACGCTTTATCTTAAGCAACTCGGTGCAGGGCAAGTTGTAGTCAAAGCCGCCAGCGACGTTCATGCAAGAATTCTGGAGAGTGTGGGGGCAGACACTGTGGTATTTCCGGAAAAGGACATGGGCCGGCGGCTCGCATATTCACTGGTGTCAGGCAGTGTCATTGACTATATCGAGTTATCTGAAGACTATGGCGTAATAGAGATTGCAGTTCAGGGTGCTCTGGTGGGCCGAACTCTCAGGAATTTGGATCTTCGTAACAAGATGGGGTTTAACATAGTTGCAATCAAGAGAGACAATCAGGTGAATATGTACGTCAATCCCGACGAACCGTTGCACGAGACAGACGTTATGATTGCTATTGGCCCCAATGACGGAATACGGCGGCTGAACGAGATTCTTGAAAGAGGGTAAAGTGTGTATTCTGACGTACCATGGCGTCTCATAAGGAGCCTTTCACGCAAGAAAGAAAGGGAGAGCACCAAGCTTACTGTAGCGGAAGGCCCATCTGTTGTGCTTTCTGCCTTAGAAGCAGGGGTTGAGCTATGTGCGGTTGTTCTTACTGAAGAGTTTGCGCGTTCCGGCAAGGGGCACGGGATTCTCGAAGCCGTGGCCAAACACCCCGACGCCGGCAGGTTATTTGTGGTATCAGAGGAACTCTACAGTAGAATGTCCGGCACAAAAAGCCCTCAAGGCGCTATGAGCCTGTTGAGCTTTCCATTTAGATTTGCAAGGGGTGAACCTGGCAATACCTGGGCTGAGGCTCTGGACATTGTTGGTGTTGACATTCAGGATCCGGGCAATGTTGGCACTTTGATTAGAACCGGTGCGTGCGCAGGGGCAAGCAGCGTGATAATCTGCGGGCAAGGTGCTGATCCCTTTTCGCCAAAAGTGATAAGGGCATCGGCAGGTGCAATCTTTAAGACCCGGATTATCTTTGATGATGACTGTATTAACTTACTTAGGCGGATTCACGATTCAGGCAAGCTCATATACAAGGCTGTACCTCGAGGTGGAATAATGCCATGGGAAGCCGGTTTCCGTTCTCCCTGCACGGTGGTTCTGGGCAATGAGGCGCGGGGTTTGGGCCCTGAGATCATTGAGTTGCCGGGGGATTGTATTACCGTTCCAATGCCCGGTGGAACTGAGTCCCTGAACGTGGCCATGGCTTGCAGTGCGTTGGTTTATGAGGCTGTGAGGCAAAGAACAAAAGCAAGTGATGTTTGAGGTCCATTGTACTCGTGGTATAATATCCGAAAGAGTCGAGGAAGCGGGGGATGGGCCACGGATATTGCAGATGTGTTTTGGTCAATCTTTGAAATAACCGGTTCAGTGCTGGCTTACCTGCTTTACCGTCACTATTCCAATCTCGATGCAGGAAGGCGAGACCTTAAGATTCAGTAGAACAAATGGGTTTGGCATTATATGGCGATGAAAGAGAACATGAATCAGCGGTGTGAACAGAGAAGGAAAGTTATGGCTGAGAGCTTTCCATTCACATAACAACTGATTGAATTCGCTCCGGAGCCACCGGGCTGAAAAGCTTAAGTAGGCCTGGCGCGCCTTGGCGTTACGAAGGACAAGAGTGGGCCGATAATCGGCCAACCACGGTGGTACCGCGGAAGCTAATGCTTTCGTCCGAAGGAAAGGATGAAAGCTTTTTTATTTCCGTAAAGAAAGGAGGAAAGGCGCGCGACTTTATTATGCGGAAAGTCTGCGCTTCAGACATGAAGCACAATTTGGCTGAGATGAAATCACATGTTCTTGAAGAAATCAGCAAAGTTTCCACAAGTGAGGAACTTGATTCTGTTCGGGTCAGGTATCTGGGCAGAAAAGGAGAAATATCTGTCCTGCTCAAGCACATTGGAAGCCTGGCTCCTGAAGAAAGGCCCGAATTTGGCGCAGCGGTGAATGCGCTGCGAGAGCAAGTTGCAGACGCAATCTCCAGGAGGAAGGATGAGCTGGATAAGCTGGCACTCGAGGAGATTCTCCATAGGGATACAATTGATATCAGCTTGCCTGGGGAGGTATATGAAATAGGCGGGCTTCACCCACTTACCAAGGCAATGAGAGAAGTGGCCTCGGTTTTTTCCAGCCTGGGTTTTGCAGCCTATGAAAGCCGTGAGGCCGAGACAGATGAGATGAACTTCGTCAAACTAAATATTGCCCCGGGCCATCCGGCAAGGGATATGCAAGAAACCTTCTATCTCAGCGACAACACTCTCATGAGAACACACACTTCCCCTGGGCAGATACGAGGCATGTTGTCGCTGAAAGGGAAATTGCCGGTACGCTTTATTGTCCCGGGGCGCGTATACAGGCGAGACCCAACCGATGCGTCTCACCATCCTGTATTCCATCAGGTTGAGGGGTTAGCTGTTGATATTGATGTTACTTTCAAGGAACTTAGAGGCGTTCTTTCGGCCTTCATGAAGAGGTTCTTTGGCCAGGAAGTGTCGACACGCCTGAGGCCAAGCTATTTTCCGTTCACTGAACCTTCGTGTGAGGTAGACATATCATGCATGTTCTGCAAAGGGAAAGGTTGCTCAGTATGTGGAGGTTCAGGCTACTTAGAGGTAGCAGGAGCAGGAATGGTTCATCCCAGGGTGCTTGTAAACGGAGGGTATGATCCTGGCAAGGTAACAGGGTTTGCTTTTGGTTTCGGATTGGATAGGCTGGCCATGCTCAAGTACGGAATTGACGATATACGGCTTCTTTACGGCAACGACAGAAGGTTTCTGTCGCAGTTCCGGGGGCTTTAGCATTTGACAAGGGTAGGAGGCATGAATTGGAATGAGAGTACCGTGGACATGGCTCAATGAATATACGGACCTGCGGTGGGATCCTCAAGAGGCGGCGCATCGCTTGACCATGGCAGGAATAAACGTGGAGGGGCTTTCGTATGAGAAACTTGAGATCTCATCGGTTGTTTCGGCAAAAGTACTTGATGTAAAGCCTCATCCTCGAAAACCTGGCCAACAAATTGGCATTCTTGATGCAGGCACTGAGAAACTGCAGATAGTGAGCGGCGCTCCGGGCTTCAAGAAAGGAAATATCGCCTTGGTAGTCCGGCCTGGCGGCACGCTTCCCGGAGGAGTGAGAATTGAGCCCAGAGAACTCGATGGTGTAGTTTCACAGGGAATGGCTGTTTGCGCAAATGAACTGTTGACAGGCCAGCCCCCCAGGCCTCATGAAGATATCATCCTTCTGCCGCCAGGTACAGCCTTGGGTATACCTGCCCAGGAATTGTTTGAACTGGATGATTGGGTGATGGAACTTGAACTTACTGTCAACTACTCCCATTGCCTGGGGATTCTTGGAGTTGCCATGGAAGCTTCGGCACTGGCCAAAACGCCCCTTGTATTGCCTGAGGTGCTTGAAAAATGGAATTGGGCAGGGGCTTACGGGAGTTTGGAGCCGGAATCACACAATGATGGAGAACCGGAAATTCAGATAAACCTCCCCGATCCGGAACTCTGCCCGAGGTATGTAGGAAAGCTCGTGGAAGATGTGAGGTTTGCCTATTCCCCGGTAAATATTGAGAGGCGCCTTTACCTGGCAGGCCAAAGGCCTCTTAACTTGATTGTTGATGCAACCAACTACGTCATGCTGGAAACGGGCCAGCCACTTCATGCATTTGATGCAGGCAAGATAAGCGGAAAAGCAATAGCCGTAAGATCTTCCAGGCCAGGCGAGGTTCTGGTTACCCTGGACGGTGAAGAGAGAGAGTTGCCCGAGAGGACTATTGTAATTGCAGATGCATCAGGGCCGGTTGCCGTTGCAGGGATAATGGGAGGCAAGGCTACGGAGATTACCGGGGCTACGAGGAAGGTGCTTGTTGAATCTGCATATTTTGAGCCTCTCCTGGTGAGGCTTGCATCTCAGAAACTCAAATTGAGGACTGAGGCTGCGCTCAGGTTTGAAAAGGGTGTTGACCCCACTGCTCAGGCAGCAGCGGCAGAAAGGGCGGCAGCCCTTATAGCCGGCCTGTCAGGAGGGATGCCGGTTTCCGGGTATGCTGAAACAAACCATCTTCAAATTGAGCCAAAACGGATTATGCTCCATATGAAGACTGTGGAAAGAGTACTGGGAACGAAGTTTTCGCCTGAAACCTGCCGTGAGATTCTTGAAGCGATTAACTTTCAAGTAGAGGAAGGCGGTACAACAGTGCCGGAAGGCACTTCAATCTTAGTCACGGTGCCTCCCAGGCGTGTGGACATACAAGCTGAAGTTGACCTTATCGAGGAAGTGGCAAGGCATTATGGATACGGTAACCTGGGGATTGGAGACCTGTCCAGGGTTGTTCCAGGAGGCATAACAGATCCCCATAAGCTGTGTGTAGAGAAGATTCGCGATCTCCTGGTTTCACTCGGCGGAATGGAGTGTGTGACCAACTCGCTTGTGGGCCCTGGGGATTTGGCATGCCTAGGATGGAATTCAGGCGACCCCAGGGGGAACCCTGTGCGCCTGCGAAACCCGTTGTCATCTCAGGAATCAGTGCTCCGGACCAGCCTAATACCCGGGCTCATGAAGGTGGCTTCAGCAAACATGAGGTCCGGCATTCCAGGGATGTTCATATGGGAAATAGGAAGGGTATTCTTTCCGTCAGCGGAACTGCCTATTGAGGCAGGCCAGATTGGGTTTGCTTCCTACGGTGTCCTGAAGCCCGAAACATGGCTGGGCGGACCGGATGAATCCGGTTTCTACCGGATGAAAGGGGTTATATCCAGCCTCATGGATTTGCTTGGTGCCTTCAATATCGAATACTTGCCCAGGGCGGGCATGCCATTCCACCCGGGAAGATCTGCCAGAATCGTGGCCAACATGTCAACCATAGGCGAAATCGGCGAATTGCATCCGGTATGCCTGAAGCATCTCGATATTCCGTTGCCTGTGACCGCATCATGGCTTTCTCTTGATGGGTTGATGTCAGCGGTAAAGCCACGGGACTACAAGGCTGTTTCCAGGTTCATGCCTGTGGAAAGGGATCTGGCAGTGATTGTGCCTGAGGGTGTTCCAGGCGGTGACGTAATTGATTCTATCCGGAAAACCGGCAAGCACCTTGTCTCGGTAATTCTGTTCGACATATGGAGAAAGCCGCCTGTGCCGCCGGATCACAAGAGCCTGGCTATCAGGCTTGTGTATCAACCCCAGGACAGAACATTGACAGAAGAAGAACTGGCAGAAGACAGGCAGAGAATAATGAAGAGGCTGAAAGAAGATTACGATGCTGTATTGAGGGCCTGATAATGCACAAGTATGAGATTGCCCATGTTCTAAGGATAATTGCCGCCCTGCTGGCATTGAAGGGAGAAGCCGTATTCAAGGTGAGGGCTTATGAAAAAGCTGCTCACTCCATTGAGCATGGCGATTTTGACCTGGAACTGCTGGCGCGGGAAGGAAGGCTTACAGAAATTCCTGGAATCGGAAGAAACCTTGAGCCCAAAATAGATGAACTTATAACCACAGGGAGGTCAACTTTCCTTGAAAGCCTGGCTGAAGAAGTTCCCATGGGGCTTTTGGAAGTGGTGAAAGTACCCGGGATAGGCCCGAAGACTGCAAGAACCCTTTACGAGACGTTGGGGGTAACTGATTTGGACACCCTTGAAGATGCAGTGAGAGCCAATCTGATACGGACAGTGCCGCGCCTGGGTGCCAGGAGAGAAGCGCTTATTGGGCAAGGGCTTGAGGAGATAATGAAGTACTCAGGCCGGGTAACCTTTGGCCTGGCACTGCCGGCGGCGAAATACATTCTTGGCATGTTTGCCGGGGGAGGTGTTTCCGGATCCATTGTGGGTGAAGTCAGGAGGTCACTGGAAACCGTATCCTCTGTAGAGATCCTGCTTGAGACAGAAAGCAATGCTCAACTCGTTGAGCAATCAACAGCAAAGGATATTGGTTACTTCAGCTCGGCAGATCTGTGGAACAAGGCTTGGAGCGATGAAGAACAGGCGTTTGTTCTCGCGTCGAACCTGGGGGTTCCCCTGAAGATTCATGTTGCCCGCGCCAGCCAATTTGCGTGGAAACAGCTTGTACTTACAGGGCCTTCGAGTTTTTCAGGCTGGTTGGAGCGGTTGGCTGAATCCAAGGGGTATGTTGTGGCCGAAGAAGGCCTCATGAAAGGGGGCAGAGCGGTTGCGGCAGCTTCAGAAGCGGATGTCTTCAAGGCGCTGAATATCACCTTTATACCGCCGGAAGTCCGCCACAACACGGAATGCCGGCAAATGGCGCTGGCTAACCAGGCAATCGAGCCAGTGAAGCTTTCTGACATTAAGGGAGATCTCCACGTTCACACTACCTGGTCTGATGGGCTTGCAAGCATAGAGCAAATGGTAAAGAAGGCTGTCGAGCTCGGCTATTCCTATATAGCCATCACTGATCACGCGACCAGAATAAAGATAATAGATGGACTGGATCCTGGCAGGATTGAAGCCCAAATCGAGGAAATAGAGAAGGTGTCCGTGAGATATCCGCAGATACGGATTCTATCCGGTGTGGAAGTGGATATCCTTAAAGACGGAAGCCTTGCGCTTCCAGATGATACGCTTGCCAAGCTGGATATTGTTGTTGCTTCAATCCATCAAGATATAGGAGGAGCCGGCCAAAGCGTTGTGAGCCGGCTGGCCAGGGCGGCGAGCAATCCTTATGTAGACATAATCGGCCACCCCACAGGAAGGCTTATAGGCCGCCGGCCGGGAAACTCAAAGGGTTTTCACGAATTGTTCAAGATAGCGGCTGCCAGCAACACCGTGCTTGAGATCAATGCATCCCCTGACAGGCTGGATCTTTCAGATGAACTTGCCCGGGCGGCAGAGCCATTTGGCGTCCGGTTTGCAGTGTGTACAGATGCACACAGCGTCAGCGGGATGGATGACATGGTTTTCGGAACCGCCGCATCAGCCAGGAGGGCAGGGCTTACGCCTGAATCAGTCATAAATGCCCAGCCCCTTGAAACCTGGTTTCCGGTCAAAGGTAACCGTTAGCCATACCAATCAAACGTTTCGGTGGATTGCCACCGGGTCAGAAACATGCCCGCCTCACATACAACTGCGTTGACATAGTTCCATATGCTTGTGTTCATAAATTACTAAACCGCCTCATACTTTACCTTGAGAATCCACTTGCAAGTAGAGGGGTGTCTTGGCTTGCCAGGCAATAAACATTTGAGCCGGCCGCTGTCTGGCTTCTTGTTCGTATCATTGGCTCTTTTGCTCGTGTTTGGGCTTGGAATGAAGGATCAGGTTCCCTCTGCGCTACGGTTTCACGAGACAGATGAACCATTGATCCCTGCAACCCCGCCGGTAAAGCGCCATGATGTGTATGATCTCAAGGTGCGTCTCACAGAACTCGGCTTCTATACCGGGCCGGTAGACGAAACCTATGATGCTGAAACCGTAAAGGGAGTAAAGGCTTTCCAGAAAAGCTACTGGTTAGATCCTACCGGGGTAGTGGGTCAAACCACCTGGAAGGCTCTTTCTGTTGGAGTGTCAAGGCCCAGCCATGTTGGGTCAAAAGAGTTACCTGACGGAGAGATTCATCTTGAGGTAGATACAGAGAAAGCCGAGCTGAAAGTGTTGGCTGGCGACACTGTGTGGAAAACCTATCCTGTAGCTGTAGGTAAATGGGCGACTTTGACTCCCGTTGGCGAATGGAAAATAGTAGACAAGGGTTTCGAATCGGGAGGCGCATTTGGTACCAGGTGGATGGCCCTTGATGTTCCATGGGGAGGATACGGAATTCATGGGACGAACAGGCCTTGGTCCATTGGTTCCTATGCAAGCCTTGGATGTGTGAGGATGTTCAATGAAGATATCGAAGAGTTGTTCGAACTTGTTTCGATAGGAACCAGGGTCAGGATTCTGGGATACCGGCCTTCCCTTGACTTTGGAAGGGCATTTGGCCCTGGAACCATAGGCCCGGAAGTGGTAAGGCTTCAAGAAGCGCTGCGTGAATTTGGATTTGATGCAGGCCCAAGCGACGGCAGGTATGGCCCACGGACTGAACTGGCCGTTCAGGAAATCAGGGATATTTTCGGTTTGGGAAGGCAAGGGTGGGCATCAATAGATGTCTTTGTGCTGCTGCAAGTCGAGGGACAGTAGGGGGAGAAACTATGAGAAGAGAAATTGCGGGCCTTGTATTGCTCATCACTTTACTGTTGTGCGGGTGCAAAGAGCGAACCTGGCCGCCATCCGAAGTTTCCCTTGGCGACATGAAGATTGTTGTATGGGACGTAAAGGAACCTCATCTTCCGGGTGCGCCTCCCTATTCAGAACTGTTGTCGCTTGTGGTGGAAAACTATGCTAACGAACATGGAGCCATAGTGGAAGTTGAGTTTAAGTCAAGGCAAGAGATTGAGAATCTGCTCTTAGGGAATCACCAGGGTGAAGTTCCATCAGTTGTGTTCTCTACAGAGTGGCCCTTTATGGGAGAAGGCACACAAGACCTCACCGCAATGATCAAGGCAGGTGACTACCTTGAAGATGCCCTATCCTTTTGGGTTTACGATGGCAAGTTGATGGGTATCCCTTCATATATTCATTGGCTGTGCCTGGCCAAAAGGGCCGCTTCAGACGATTCTCCAGGCGCGGCAGGCTACTTCTTGACTGCTCCCGGATTCTTGCATTCGGCGCTGGATTACGGATGCATGGATTGGGCTGAGCAAGACATATGTGACTATGTGGAGTGGGTGAAAGATACCTACGGGCTTTACTCAGAACCCGTTCTGGATTTATGGGAACGAAACCAGATAAGCACCCTGTATCCTGTTACCCCTCATTTGTTCAGGTGGTTAAGACTGTCTGAGAAAGACTGTGAAATAGAGATGTTGCCCATGGATACCCCACAAGGAGAGGCTAGGTTCTACTTTTCCGTACCGGGATATGTCATCCTGGCCGGAAGCCAGGAAGAGGTGGAATGCGCAGTGGAGCTTGCAAAACTTCTTGCCGCCAGCAAGGGAAGGTGGGCAGCCCGGGCAGTTGGCTGTATACCTGCCCATGTACACGATGTGCCTGTCTTTGACCTGGAAAGCGGTTTCACTCGTGAAGAACGGGTTAACCTCGTGGCCGGTTTGCGTGATTCCGGCGCCTGTGTTGTCGACTGGGTGGAGTTTGGCAGCAGAAGCAATATTCGGTTGGCTGTTACCCCGGCAATCGAGAGGTACTTATCAGGATCAACCGGCCGCCGGGAGTTTGAGGAAAGCATTCGCTCTGCCCTGAAAGGCCATACTAGTCAATAGATCACATCAAGAAACCGTTATGAGAGGCAACTCAGGTGATGGGGGTAGATAGTTTGCCGGATCTTGCCGTTTTGAAGCTGGTTATCTTCCGGTCTGTGGCAATGTTTTTCATCACTTTGGTTGCAGTGCGGGCAATGGGCAAGAGATCCGTAGCTCAACTTGCCCCTTTTGACTTAACGGTTATTATCATCATTGGCTCGGCGGCAGCTTTGCCTTTGGAAGAAGAGAGCATCAGCCTGTGGAACGGAATTGTACCCATTCTGATTCTGTCGTTTCTTCAGTACTTGCTGAGCGTCATTAATCTGCACTGGAGGGGCGCTGAAAAAGTAACCCAGGGGATGTCAACTCCCCTTGTAGTAAATGGACAGATCATGCATGATAACCGGAAGATGGAAAGGGTATCTCTTTCAGATCTCCACATAGTGCTGCGTGAAAAGGGAGTGGACCGTGTTGAAGACGTGGCCCTGGCTGTTCTTGAACCTACCGGCGAAGTATCAGTTATATTCAAAAAAGAAGCCCAGCCTGTAACTGTCAAGGACATGGAAATCAGCGACCTTTCAAGAATTAACGATATAATGGCACTGTCATCTGAACGTCTCAAAAGAAGATATCATGAAATAAGCGAACCGCTAAAAACAAGAAGTCCTTCCCGGTTGGCCCGGAAATAAGGCATAATTTCATTGAGGTAATGTAAACAAAAAGCGGGGGAGATGAATCAATATGGGTTTTGACAGTGAATGGCTGCAAAGGGCCCTATCTTTCGATGAGTATCTTGAAAAAGCTACGATGAACGTGCCCACCATGAAAGAAAACTATGCAGAAGCCAGGGTAAGCGATGAAGCTCACCTTTACTTTGCCTGGTTATCGTCGGAGTTGGCTCCGGGTTCCATAAGAGTTCTGGCTATTTCCGAATCCTGGTGCGGAGACTGCATAGAAAATCTGCCCGTTGTGGCTAAACTGGCTTCATCGTACCCAATCTTGCATTTGCTTGTGTTTTCAAGAGACGACAATTTAGATATCATGGACAGGTACCTTACCGGCGGAAGGAGAACCATTCCGGTATTTGTGTTCTTTGACGAAACAGGCCGCGAGATCGGGCGTTTCATAGAAAGGCCCAAAGCTGCCACAGACTTTCTGGCCAAGGAAAGGGCCAGGCATGAAGAACTTCCTGAGCAGCAAAGAAAGAGGGCAGCTTACGGAGTTCGTACGAAGCTGCGCAAATTGTACAAGACAGGGTTTAGGGATGAGACCATAAAAGAAATTCGGAGGATTCTGGAAAACAGATATGGACCACAAAACTCTTGAGATTCTGGAATATGAGAAGATACAGGAAATGCTTGCCGGCCAGGCCGGCACACCCATGGGCAGAAAACTTGCCAGGAAAACGTTTCCTGTGGAAGTACCTGTTGCCATAGAACTCCAGAAAACAGGACGGGAGATTGCCGAAGCCTTGCTGAGGGTTTCTTCGCCGCCTGTGGCTGAGGTCAAAGACGTTACAGGCAGAATATCCGGGGCAATGCAGGGAACTGTGCTGACGCCCCAAGAGCTGCGGGATGTACTCAACATGCTGGAAGCTTGTGATACCGTTTCAGCCTGGATCAACCGCCTCGATGCAAGGTTTAACAGCCTTCATGCAATAAGGTATAAACTGCCTCAGCAGTCTTTACTGAAGGACAAGCTTTCCAACACAGTTGATGAGCAAGGCGAAATCAAAGACGCAGCCAGCGCCAGGTTGCTTTCTATTAGGAAATCACGCAGGGAGTTTCAGGAAAAGCTCAGAAAACGAGCTGAGGAAATGACCCGCAGGCAGGGTATCTCCCAATACCTTCAGGAGCCCATAGTGACTATTCGCAACGGAAGGTATGTGCTTCCTGTAAAACAGGAATACGCTTCGAGAATACAGGGCATTGTTCATGATCAATCAGCGTCAGGGCAGACTCTGTTCCTGGAACCGCCTGAGTTGCTCGAAATGGCAAACCAGCTAAAGCGCCTGGAACTCATGGAGCGTGACGAGATTGAAAGGATTCTGATTGAGGTGTCTGTATGGATTGGTGAAACAGGCGCAGAGCTTATTGAAGGAATTGAAGCTTTGGGAGAGTTTGATCTGGGCCTGGCTAAAGCAAGGCTTGCTCATAAGTGGAATGGGTGTTTTCCCACGTTGAAAGATGAGTTCTCGCTGTCCCTGGTCAGAGCATGGCATCCGCTTCTAAAGGGAAACCCTGTTCCCCTTGATATCTGCCTGAATGAGGCCGGCACAAGAACCATAGTCGTAACCGGGCCCAATATGGGGGGCAAAACAGTCTCGCTGAAAACCTGCGGGCTCCTTGTGGCAATGGCTCTTGCCGGAATGCCGTGCCCTTGTGATTCCCGGACTGAAATTGGGGATTTCAAGGAAATTCTCTGCGATATCGGAGATGAGCAGTCTATTGAAGAGGACTTGAGCACATTTTCGGCACATATCACTAACGTCAGGAACATATTGGCTTTATCAGGCAGGGGGAAACTGGTGTTAATCGATGAACTTGGCGCCGGCACCGACCCAAGGGAAGGGGCTGCCCTGGCCCAGGCCATCCTGGAGAGAATCCACGGGTCAGGTGCATTATGCGTTGTCACAAGCCATTACGGCGAGCTTAAGATAATGGCGCAGAAAACCAAGGGGATGACCAACGCCAGCATGGAATGGGACTCTGTGGAAATGGTGCCTACATTCAGGCTTATTGTAGGAAGGCCAGGGAGATCCAATGCCTTTCTGGTAGCTCGCAGGTTGGGTTTGGATGATGACGTGTTAACCCGCGCCCGCGAAAGCATACCGCAGGACGTGGTCAAACTGGAAGATGTCATAGCTGAAATGGAGGCCGAATCACACAAGGCAAGGGAAAGCGCGGAAAACGCTGCCAGAGAAAGCGTCTTTCATGAGCAGTTACGAATTGAGTATCAGAACAAGCTTGCTAGACTGGAGGCCCAACGAAAAGAGGCTATCAGGGATGCCAGGCGAGAAGCTCAATCTATCATAGCAAGAGCCAGGGTTGAATTTGAGAAGGCGCTGCGTGACATCAAGGAGAGCCAGCGCAAGAGTTCAGGAGAACTCCATGCAGATGCATCCCGGATCCGCAAAAGGCTTATTGGGATACAGGCTGAACTGTCAGAAGGAGCAGAGGAGCAACCCCAGGGTGAACCTTTGGAGATTGAGGATGTGAAAACGGGCATGGAGGTTCAGGTGTCAGGTTTCTCAGAGTCAGGGACCGTGGTGGAGGCTTCCGGTTCAGATGATGTTGTTGTCCAAATAGGCGACTTTAAGCTCAGAACCAAAATTGGCCGGTTAAGCAAAGCGAAGCAGCAAGCAAAGGGCCGTACTGCGGCCCCGCAAATCAGCGGCTTAGCCGGTGAAAAGGCCCGTTCAGTTTCCCACGAGGTGGACTTGCGTGGCATGACAAGGGAAGAAGCGTTTGTGACACTGGATAAGTATATCGATGATGCTTTCCTTGCTTCCTTGCCCCAAATCAGGATTATCCACGGTAAGGGTACAGGCGCTTTACGCAAGGCCGTGGAAGAGTATCTTCGGTCCATGCAGAAATACGTCGCCGGTTACCGCATTGGCCAGCCATCTGAAGGCGGCACCGGCGTTACTGTAGCGAAACTAAAGAATTAGGCCCGCGGTATGCAGGGCGGTGTCTCAATGGCCTCCCGGCTCATCGACGGGCTCATCGATGGGCTCGTCGCCTGGTTTGTCACCTACAAAGTGGTAATCGCAAACTGAAACAGGAGTCTTACCCTTAACTCCGAGCTCAGTTATTAAGTGTTCCGCAGGGCAGTACGGGCCGGGCAGTAGCCCAGAGTATTTGCAAACTTCAACCTCGACAATTGTGTCAGGCCTTGTGAAACTTTCAACAGGCATTTCGGCTGTAATAGTTTTCATCATGCTGTTCCAAATCCTCGCAGGATAGCTCCCGCCGGTGATTCTCCATTGGGACATTGTCTTTTCTTGATCATATCCCATCCATACCACACCAACGGTACTGGGGGTATACCCGCAAAACCAGGCATCCTTCCAATCGCTTGTAGTACCTGTTTTGCCTGCGGCGGGCCTCCCGAAATAGGCAGCTTGCCCGGTTCCGCCTGATACCGTAAGCACATCCTGGAGCATGCTTGTCATCAAGTACGCAGATTCTTCAGAAATTACGATCTTTCTGTTTATACCGTGCTCTTCCAGCACGTTTCCATTCTTGTCTTCGACTTTGAGGATGGATATTGGCTCAACCTGGATGCCGCGGTTAGCTAGTGTGCCGAAAGCCACTGCCATGTCTAGGGGCCTGACTCCGTAAGTAAGGCCGCCTAACGCCAGGGATCTGGTCAGGTCAGCACGGCCGCCTGAAACGGGGGTTTTGACGAGCGTGGTTATCCCCAGTTTCTCTGACATTTCCAGGCTGTTTCTAAGGCCAACCATGTCTTGAACCTTACACGCCACCACGTTCAGGGACTGCCTTACCCCTGATCTCATTGTGACCAGGCCCTGAAATGTGCCGCTGTAGTTTCGCGGGGAGAACTTTTCTCCTGTTGTGGGGTCTACCCAGGTTACAGGCGCATCATCAATTACCGTATAAGGGCCCATGCCCTGCTCCAGGGCCGGTATATAGACGGAGATAGGTTTGAAGGCAGAGCCAGGCTGGCGTTTTGCATCAATGGCACGGTTCCATCCAAGCATGCTTTCGTGCCTTCTTCCTCCGACCAGAGCGAGCAAATGTCCGGTTTTCACGTCCATAACAACCGAGGCAGCTTCAATGTTATCTTGCTCGGCTTTAAACGGGAAAACCGGGTCGAGCACTTGGTTGATTGCTGACTCTGCAGCCCTTTGTGCGCCGGGGCTGTATGTTGTATATACACGGAGGCCTCCGCCATATACAAGATCCGAAGGATAGCGTGAGAGGAGTTGCTGAAGCACATAGTCCAAGAAGTGGCCGCCTTCTGTGACCACCATGGGTTCATGATCGATAATGTTAAGCGGCCTGCTCTTGTAAACTTCGGCTTCGTCCTGGGTGAGAAAGCCATATTCGGCCATTTGGTTGAGTACGGTATTCCGGCGGTTCAGCGCCTGCTCAATGTTTGATTTATCCCCGTAGTATGAGGGTGCCCTTATGGTTCCCGCGATAAACGCTGCTTCACCAATATCCAATTCGGAAACGGATTTGCCAAAGTAAGCTCTTGCGGCCGCTTCAACGCCATATGCTCCCCGGCCGAAGTTAACTTGATTCATGTACATCTCAAGGATTTCCTTTTTAGTGTATTTACGCTCCATGAGAGTTGCAACTATGGCGTCCTGGACCTTTCTCTTAAGGGTTCTATCTTGTTCAAGGAAAGCAATTTTGGCGAGCTGCTGGGTAATTGTGCTGCCTCCTTGCAGGCTTGAATCATCTTTTATGTTTTGATACAGGGCCCTAAAGATTGCCCTCAGGTCAAACCCAGGATGGGTGTAGAATCTGTGGTCTTCAGCAGCGAGAACGGCATCAACCAGGTGCTGGGGCATGTTCTTAATGGTAGCGGGAACCCGGTATTCAGAGGATCTTAACTCAGTCCATATGTCTCCGTTACGATCATACAATATGGATATCTCGCTGGCCTCCGGCTCAAGGTTGGCAAGCGCGGGAAGATCCCGTATTGCAGACATTACCAGAGCCGCTGCAAAACCTGCTCCAACAAGAACTATTGCTAAAACAAGATATATGGTAACATCAAGGACCCGAAAGCCCTTCTTGGTTCGTCTCTTCTTTCCCATGGCTTACTACCTCCAGCGGTTCATCTGACGGCCTTTGTCTTTAAGCCCAGTGTTTTCATTATGTTCACTTATACCTGTTCCCATATTACCAGACGGGAAACAGTGTGATAAGGTGCCAACATTATACCACTTTCAGCAATTGGCTTTTTGAGGTTGGCCAAGGATGGTATAATCAAACGAAAAGCCCAAGGAGGGTCAGTGCTTTGGGAAAATTAGACGATGCAGTCCATAACCAGGTTGAGTTGATCAGCCAAAGGGCTGCCATGCTGGTTACTGAGGATGAACTTAAAGTTAAGATCAAACAAGCCCTGAAAGAGGGGCGGCCTTTGAAAGTGAAATTGGGAGTGGACCCCAGTGCTCCTGACATTCATCTTGGCCATATGGTGGTTATGAGGAAACTTAGAGAGTTTCAGGAACTGGGCCATGAGATATACTTTGTAATCGGTGATTTCACAGGGATGATTGGAGACCCCAGCGGTAAGTCAAAGACCAGGCGGCAACTGTCAAGAGATGAGGTTGAAGCTAATGCCAGAACCTATCATGATCAGGCGACGCTGATTCTCGATCCTGACAAGACCCATGTAGTGTTCAACTCATCCTGGCTGTCTCCCCTTACTTTCAGAGAACTGGTGAACCTTTCATCAAAGTTTACGGTAGCCAGAATGATCGAAAGAGACGATTTCAGCAAGCGTTATGCAGACGGACAGGCTATTGGAATCCACGAATTCCTGTATCCCCTGGCTCAAGCATATGATTCTGTTGCAATAGGTGCAGACGTGGAGTTAGGTGGGACCGACCAGACCTTTAACCTTTTGGTAGGCAGAGACATACAGCCTCAGTACGGACAGGAACCGCAGATAGCGCTCACAATGCCCCTTCTTGTGGGAACTGACGGCAAAGAGAAAATGTCCAAGAGCCTGGGCAACTACATTGGAATCACAGATGAACCCAATGACATGTACGGAAAAGTGATGTCTATTCCGGATGAGGCAATGAGCGATTACTATGAATTGGTGCTTGCAGAACCAAAGCATTTGGTGCAGGGCCTAATGCGTGATATTGAGTCAGGTAAGCGTCATCCCATGGACCTTAAAATGGAATTGGCCAGGAGAATTGTGGCTGAATTCTACGGAGTGAGTACGGCAAAAGCTGCACAAGAGAACTTCCTGCGTGTGTTCAGGCAAGATTCTCTTCCCGATGATATTGAAACTGTGAGACTTGTAGATCTTGCTCCGGGGGAAGAGGTTGGGCTTGCGCGGCTGCTCTCGCTGTGCGGGCTTGTCCCTTCTTCATCAGAAGCCAGGCGTCTTATTAAGAGCGGCGCAGTTCGGGTTAACCGCGAGAGAATCGAGGATACATCGGTGTTGGTAAAGGTAACTGACGGGATGCTACTTCAAATAGGCAAACGGCGGGTCTGCAGGGTTACAGTAAAGTAACTGCAGATTCACGTTTTTGCACGAACTTTAGAACCGGTGCTTGCATAACAATGAGAGGCTACTTGTTAGAAAAGGAGCTTCTCATTATCTTTAACAGAAGGTTTTTGAATAACAGAAGACGCCTGCAAAGGCCCGTGGCCGTCATGGTTGGGCTTGGTTTGATATTTGCATGGTTGCTTGTTGCCGTGGAAAGAAGCATTATCCCCACGCTCATAACTATTTCAGAGTCCAGGGTTGCAGCTATTGCCAATGAGGCAATTATCCAGGCGGTAAATTCTCATATCGATTCACTTCTCGAGGACAAGAAACTTCTGGATTTCCACCTTGGTTCTGAAGGCCAGCTCTTGTACGTGCAAACTAACACTGCAGACCTCAATAGAATACAATCTGAGTGCCTGGCTCTTCTTCAAGAGGCCATAAACGATCTTGAAGGGTTTGAAATCCGCATTCCCTTTGGCCAGGCGCTTGGATCAAGTATTTTTGCCTCAATGGGGCCAAAAATCAGAGTTGCCATGTTCCCGTACGGATATGTAAGTGTACAGGTTCTGGACAGTTTTGAAGTTACAGGCATCAACCAGATAAAATACGACTTGTGTCTGCATGTGGTTTATACACTGCAGGTAGTCATTCCGCTTATCTCCTCGAAGACCCATGTTTCAATCGACATACCTCTTGCCACTGTACTCATCCCAGGCAAAGTGCCCGATACTTACCTTACGATTCCCTACGATAGCCGCTGATTTGGCCGCGGCCCTTCACAAGTGGGATGCATCTGGAGGATAATGTCTTTAAAGGACTGCTCCGAGGTGATGACGTTGAAAAACATCCAACAGGTGGCAGGTTCCATTTCTGCCTGGATGCGGCAAATGAGCGACTCGGCGGGCGCTGTGGGAGGAGTTTTCGGTGTTTCAGGCGGGCTTGATTCGGCGTTGCTGGTTGCTCTCGCCAAAGATGCATGGCAGGAGAATTGCCTGGGTTTGGTGCTTCCGTGTCATTCGTCAGATGCGGATGTGGAGGATGCCACTGAAGTACTACGGCATTTTGACTGCAAGTATAAGGTACTGGATCTGGCTCCTGTGTTTGATACATTCACCGGGATCCTGGGTGAATCAGAAGACCGGGAGTTTATGGCCCGGGCAAACCTGAAACCGCGCCTGCGCATGGCTACGCTTTACTACTATGCAAACACAATGAACTACATGGTGGTAGGCACAACTAACAGAAGCGAGTATTTCGTCGGCTATTTTACCAAGCACGGTGACGGAGGAGTTGACATGCAGCCCCTCGCAGGGCTTACGAAAGATGAAGTGAGGCAGCTTTCGAGATATTTTGGCGTCCCTGAAAAGATTGTTGCGAAAACGCCTTCAGGAGGGCTTTGGGAAGGGCAAACTGATGAAAAGGAAATGGGCATATCCTATAGAGATCTGGATGCCCATCTTCGTGGGGAAAAGATCCCTCAGGATGCCGAGACAAGGATTCTGGAGATGCATAAGAAGAGCGAACACAAGAGAAGTCTTCCGCCAATCCCTGTTTTGCGCATTGACAGTTTCAAGGAGGAATGAGTCTTGGCAGGACATTCAAAGTGGTCGAATATTAAGCGCAAGAAAGCAAGGTTAGACGCACAGCGTGCAAATGTCATTTCAAAGGCACTAAGAGACGTAATGCTTGCAGCCCGTGAGGGAGGTGGCAGTCCAGACACTAATTTCAGGCTGCGAATGGCCATAGAAAAGGCAAGGGAAGTTAATGTAAGCGCTGATAGCATTAACCGTTCCATCAAGCGCGGTACAGGCGAACTCGAGGGCGGGCACCTTGAAGAAATCACATACGAAGGATATGGGCCTGGTGGAACTGCGGTACTGGTAGAAGCAGCCACGGATAACCGGAACCGGACTGCTTCCGAGATCAGGCACATATTCTCCAAACACGGAGGTAAACTGGCTGAACTGGGAGCGGTTGCCTGGATTTTTGACCGGCGGGGTTTTGTTGCCCTGGAAAAAGAGGGCCTCACCGAGGAACAAGTGCTTGAGATGTGTATTGAAGCAGGAGCCCTTGACATGCAATCTGAAGACGATTGCTATGAAATCTACACAGAGCTAACCGAGCTGGAACAGGTGAGATCTAAGCTCGAAGCGGCAGGGGCCAGGGTACAGGCGGCTGAGTTGACTATGGTGCCTAAGACATACGTGAATCTGGACGGAGACGATGCGTCAAAGGTGTTAGTCCTCATGGATTTGCTGGAATCCCACGATGATGTCTCCAGAGTTTATGCAAACTTCGATGTTCCTGATGATATGCTGAGCGAGAACGAATAGGCTGCGCACAGGCGGTTATGAATACGCCCCTCTTTCCTGGGAAACCTAGATTTGCCTGGAGGGAGGGAACAGTGAGACACAATCGTTTTCGCACCGGCAAGAGAATATGTTTGTTCGCGCTGATAGTGGTTGGGGGAATGCTACTGGGAAGGCTATTGCTTTCGAATTTTGTGTTCCCTGTGCCTAACTCCGGTTCTCAGGCGTCTATGGTTCAGGTGATCTATGTTACCAGGTACAGCAAGTGTGGCGATACAGCTACAGTTGCCAGGGATATTGGCCGGAACCGGCTTGATTCTTTATTTGCGTCCCTGTCTGACGATTGGAGCGCCATGGAGGAGCGAGACGGGAAAATGGAATTGCTCAAGACAGTTGATGATTGGTGCCCCAACCACAATCACTACCGCCTTATCAAAATGCACCGCGGACACGTTGTGGTTTTTCGCGGGCAGAGCCCTGACGACGAGTTTATTGTCCGCGGCTACAGAGAACTTGAGGAGTCTCTGATTATCCATAGGGAAACCTTGCAGCAGCTAAGGCAGGGAATCCTGTTGTTCGATGAGGATCCTGATCAGCTTGATGTTCTTGTAAGGTCATACCTGGAAGGAATCACAGACTAGCCTGTCGAACCCCCTAAGCGGGGGTATTGTGATGCGAATACTCGGAATTGATCCTGGCATAGCGAGAACCGGCTGGGGCATAGTGGATGCCAGGGGCCAGGATTTTACTGCGGTTGATTACGGATGCATAAGCACGGGTAAGGATGAAAGCCTCCCAGCGAGGCTGTTATTTATTTTTGAGAACCTGAACTCGCTGGTAGATAAGCACTCTCCGGATCTGATGGCAGTGGAGGAATTGTTTTTTGCGAGAAACGCCAAGACAGCCATTACAGTTGGGCATGGCCGGGGAGTCTGCGTTTTAGTAGCCGGAATGAGGGGTATTTCACTGGAAGAAGTGACTCCTTTACAGGTAAAATCATCTGTAGTAGGGTACGGCAATGCAACCAAAGAGCAAGTTGGGGTAATGATCAAGAGTATTTTAGGCTTATCCAGGATGCCAAGGCCTGATGACGTATGTGATGCGCTTGCTGTGGCTGTGGCCGCAGCCATCAAAAGGTCTTTTCGCGCCGTAGTAGTCCGCAGCCAGAAACCGGAAAAAAGGTAGAGTAGATGATATCAGAACTCAATGGAATGTTAATTTCAAAAGATGAACGGAATGTCACCGTCATGGTGGGCGGCATTGGTTTTGAAGTTCACGTACCTTCAGGACTGTTGGACGTTCTGCAGGTTGGCCAGGAAATCCACTTGTACACCAGGCTTCTCGTAAGAGATGACGGCTGGCATATATACGGATTCAGGAATCTTGAAGACAGAACCTTGTTTGACATGCTCTTGACGGTTCAGGGTGTAGGCCCTAGAACTGCAGTTGGCATTTTATCATCCCTTCCTGTCATGGAATTTTACAGGGCCGTCCTGTCAAGAGACGAGAAAGCCCTCACCCGGCTGCCGGGAATCGGAAAGAAAACAGCAGGACGGATTATTGTTGAACTAAGAGACAAGATTGGGCTTCCAAAGGGCAAACTCGATGTCGCCTTTGGACAACCTGACATGATAGGCGAGGCGGCCGAAGCGCTTTTGGCCTTAGGATATTCAAGGCAAGAGGCGCAGGAAGCTTTGTCTCGCGCAACCAAGACCGTTTCCGGGCCTGATCTGGAAACATTGCTTCGGGAGGCTTTGAAGTATCTTGCCAGATTCTAGAGAACTTATTTCCAGGAACGTGTTGCCTGAAGACGAAACAGCCGAAGTATCGCTAAGGCCACTTGTGCTTTCCGAGTACATTGGCCAGGAAAGGATCAAGCATAACCTAGGGGTGTACATCGAAGCTGCAAGGCAACGGCAGGATGCTGTTGATCATATCTTGTTGTCGGGGCCCCCGGGATTGGGAAAAACCACTCTGGCCCACATAATCGCAAACGAATTGGGAGTGGGAATTCGAATTACATCAGGCCCGGCTATTGAACGCTCAGGCGATCTTGTGGCTATCTTGACCAATCTTGAAGACAGAGACGTCTTGTTTATTGACGAGATCCACAGGTTGAACCACCAGGCGGAAGAAGCTTTATATCCGGCCATGGAGGATTTTTCTTTTGACTGGATTGCCGGAAAGGGGCCTGCAGCGAGAACCTACCGCCTTAAGCTGCCAAGGTTTACCTTGGTGGCAGCTACTACCAGAAGCGGGATGCTCACATCGCCATTGCGGGACCGGTTTGGAATCGCGTTTCGCCTTGACTTCTATTCTGTTAGCGAGCTATTTGAGGTTGTGCTGAGATCTGCCAAGATTTTGGGTGTTTCCATCGACGGCCAAGGGGCCATGGAGATCGCCAAAAGAGCCCGGGGCACCCCCAGAATAGCTAACAGGCTCTTAAGAAGGGTCCGGGACTATGCACAGGTAAAAGGAGACGGCACTATAGATCGAGATGTAGCATGTGAATCCCTTGCATCTATGGATATAGACTCAGAAGGCCTGGACGGGCTGGATAGAATGATTCTTTCGGCAATAATAAATAATTATGATGGCGGGCCTGTAGGGCTGTCAACTCTGGCTGCGTGTGTAAGTGAAGATCCCGGCACCATTGAGGATGTTTATGAGCCGTACCTGCTGCAGATGGGTTTTCTGGAGAGGACACCCAGAGGGCGTATGGCTACGCAAAAGGCCATAGAATACGTTCTAGGCGGCATTCCCAAAAGAAAGGGGCTTTTTGATAATCCTTGAGACTCCTTCTTCATTCATGCTGTGGGCCATGTACTGCTTTTCCCCTTCACTTTTTCAGGACACAAGGGTTTTTGGTGGATGGGTTGTTTTTCAATCCCAACATTTACCCCTCAGAGGAAGAGGAAAAGCGGTGGGATACATATGAAAAGTGGTCAAAAGAGGCCGGCGTTAACACAAGGCGGATTTTCGTTCCTCACCAGGATTGGGCCCAGGCTGTGTCCATTGATTTGGAAAAGCCCGGGCGGTGCAGAACGTGTTACTACGTAAGGCTCAGGCAAGTTGCCCGGTTGGCCAAGGAGGAAAGGTATGACGGTTTCTCCACCACATTGCTGGTAAGCCCCTATCAAGATCACCAAGGGGTTTTGGATGCAATGCAAGAAGCTTCCCATGAACACGGGGTACCCTATGTTTACAGAGATCTCAGGCGCGGGTACCTGCGTTCAAGGCAGATGGCAAGAGGGAGCCACATGTACATGCAGAAGTATTGTGGCTGCGAGTTTAGTCTAGGAGGTGATGGATAAGGTGCCAGGCTGGGGCGATTTCGGCCGCATGTTGATGATAACGGGAGCGTTATTGCTGGCTCTTGGAGTATTGCTTTCGTTTGGCGGACGGCTTCTGAAGTTAGGGCGTTTGCCCGGGGATATTGTTGTCAGGCGCGGTAATTTCACGTTCTATTTTCCCCTGATGACGTCAATCCTCTTGAGCTTGGGCCTTATCGTTTTGCTATGGCTTTTTCGAAAACGATGAGAAAGGTAGTTACAATAGGAGTTGTGGTTGGCCTTACGGTAGCTCTGGGCTCTCAATTTTGCCTGCATATGGCGAACGCTCAGCCAGAAAACGCTTACAGTGGCCCCCAACCCAAGGTGCTTGTTGGATTGGCCAGGAGCGCCTTTGTTTCTCTTGGCTTTTCCGAAAAATATGAACTGGTTTCAGCCCAGGGTAAGCATGAGGTACCCGCTCAGAGCAGCATATCCTTGGGTTCCGGGCACGGCAAGTTGCGCCTTACTTTGTCATCAGGCACAGCCGTCTTATATGAGGGAGAGGTATCTTCTCCGGTCTTTATCGCACCTTCCTGCGAATCAGGCACAGCGTATTTCACTGTTTTGAACGGGGGTAATTCTAACCCCGGCTTGTCAGGGCAAGAATTCAGGGGAAGTGCGCTTATCATGGAAGACAACGGCTCCCTGGTGGTTGCCAATCTCCTGGATGTAGAGAAATACCTGTGGTCGGTTGTATCGTGCGAGGTACCCTGCGGCTGGGCTAGAGATGCGCTCAAAGCGCAGGCGGTTGTTTCGCGTACTTACGCAGTTCACAAAGGCGGCCTTTACAATGACGCTAACAGAAGCGCTGCAACCACTGTAGGCGACATCAAACTTTGGGCGAGCGAGGCACACCAGGTTTACCGGGGCAAAGCCCATGAGGACCCGCGGGCAGTTGAAGCTTGTAACGAGACCAGAGGGCGTATCCTGGTGTATGAGGGCAGTCCGGCTGCAGCATATTTCCACGCTGATGCAGCAGGTATGACTGAAAGCCCACGATTTGTTTGGGGAGGGGATATCCCGTATCTTCCCGGTGTGGAAGAAGCGCCCCACGAGTCGCCTCATACCGGGTGGGAAGCTTGCTTTGACATTGAAACACTCAGGGGGAAACTGGAAGGATTTTTGCAGGGTTCCGGGATAGACATGATTACAGGCCGCGAACCCGGAACATCCGGCAGGTGGTTTGCAGTAAACATAAGGTCAGGCAATAAGGATGCGATCTTGAAAGGAAGCGAGTTTCGATCCCTTCTTGAACTGAAGAGTGTTTGGTTTTCGGTGTTCAGAAGGGGAGGCGGCCGTGAGACCCTTGGGCATCTTAATCCCGGCCATGAGGTTTATGTTGACAACGGCACAGGTGTACAGGCTATCCCATTGAGGCAGTGCAAGATGTTGAACTCAGGGCGTACCCATTTGGCAGTGAACGGGGCTGCCGTTATAGCCCCAGGGGAATCGGGCGCCGTGAGATTCCTGTTTCAAGGGCGGGGATGGGGCCATGGAGTAGGGCTATCTCAGTGGGGGGCTAAAGCAATGGCTGATGAAGGTGCAGGTTTTGAGGAAATTCTCATGCACTACTATCCTGCAACAGCTATTGAGATTTGGTGGTAACAACATGAAAACTGATGAATTCGACTATTCTCTCCCACAGGAGCTAATAGCGCAGACTCCTATACCAGGCAGGGACAGTTCGCGGCTGCTCGTACTTAACAGAAAAAACAAGAGCCTTGCCCACGGCCATTTCTCGGATATTGTAGATTACGTTGGTTCCGGTGATGTAGTTGTGGTTAATAACACGAGGGTAATTCCGGCAAGGTTATTTGGACGCAGAAGGACAGGCGGGCGAGTTGAGGTTCTGTTGTTGAACCCTGCCGGGCCCGGTGTATGGGAGTGTTTGGTGCGTCCGGGGCACAAACTGCGTCCAGGCGAAGATATCTTCATAGGAGAGAACAGGTTTCCTGACATGATAGGCAAAGTGGAAGCAAGGACTTCCTATGGGGGTCGGCTTATCAGATGGCAATACCAGGGCAGGTGGGAGGATGTATTGGAACGTGTCGGGCATATACCTTTACCCCCGTACATCAAAGTGCCATTGAAAGACCCTGAGAGGTATCAGACGGTATACGCACAGGTACCCGGCTCTGCTGCTGCGCCTACTGCAGGCCTGCATTTTACAGTTGAACTTCTTGACACGCTTTCATCTAAGGGGGTAGTGATTGCCCCCGTGACACTAAATGTCGGCCTGGGGACATTCAGGCCGGTTACAGAAGATAACATTGAAGGCCATGAAATGCATAGTGAAAACTATGAGATAACCAGCGATGCAGCATTGGCAGTAAATAGGGCCAGAGGTTCAGGGCACAAAGTGTTTGCAGTAGGAACAACAGTTGTGAGGGTGCTGGAAAGCTCTTGCAGGGGCGGAGCAGTAATGCCGGGCAAGGGCGCTACCGACCTTTTCATATACCCTGGGTATGAATTTAAGGCAGTAGACTGCATGGTAACTAACTTTCACCTGCCAAGATCAACATTGCTGATGCTGGTATGCGCTTTTGCCGGCAAGCAATTCACCATGGAAGCTTACCGCGAGGCCATAAGAGAAAGGTACAGGTTCTTTTCTTTTGGCGATGCGATGCTAATCCTGTAAGCAGTAGGAGAGAGGGTAGTGGTGTGGCGCAACTTACGTACGACATACTTTTCCAATCGGGAAACGCCAGAATAGGAAAAGTGAAGACTGTTCACGGCGAAATCAATACGCCTGTGTTCATGCCTGTGGGAACTCAGGCCACAGTCAAATCTTTGATGCCCGGAGACATATGGGATACAGGATCACGGATAATCCTCTGCAATGCCTATCACCTGTATTTAAGGCCCGGGCCTGACATAGTAAAGGCGGCAGGCGGCCTTCACCGCTTCATGAATTGGCCCGGATCGATCTTGACTGACAGCGGTGGTTTCCAGATCATGAGCCTCGGGCACATGGTTTCGATTTCTGATGAGGAAGCTGTGTTCAGGTCTCACATTGACGGAAGCCTTATCAGTTTCAGCCCTGAAGAGTCTATACGGGTTCAGGCTGCCCTTGGAGCTGATATTATCATGTGCTTGGATCACTGCACCAGGTCGCCCGCACCCTATGACGTTGCTAAGAAAGCGATGGACAGGACATTGCTTTGGGCGCGGCGGGCGCAGAAAACAGAAGTGTCAGCGCACCAATCCCTGTTCGGGATTGTACAAGGTTCGATTTATCCGGAACTAAGGAAACAATGCGCCCTTGAACTTGCATGTATGGATTTCCCTGGATATGCTTTGGGAGGGCTGTCTGTAGGAGAGAGCAAACAGGAGTTTTACGACATCCTTCATTACACCGGTGAATTTCTTCCCAGGGAAAAGCCCCGGTATCTGATGGGTGTGGGGCACCCTTTGGATCTTATCGAGGGCGTCATGGCCGGCATCGACATGTTTGACTGTGTGCTTCCCACGAGAAATGCCAGGCATGGAAGGGCTTTCACTTTTTCCGGCCCTTTGAATCTCAAGAATGCCCGGTTTGCCATGGAATTTGCCCCTATTGAGGAAGGGTGTGATTGCAGGGCATGCCAGAGTTTTAGCAGGGCCTATATCCGGCACTTATTTTCTGCCAGGGAGAGCCTGGCATGGACTCTTGTATCAATTCACAATATACGGTTTTTCCAAAGGTTTATGGACAAGATCAGAAAATGTATACTTGACGGTACGCTTGCCGGTTTTAGAAGAGAAATGGAAAAGCTGTATTCAGCCCAGGGCGATTGTCGTGGGTAAACAAGGTAATCCAGGTTTTTCGTCGAACAAGGAAACATGAGCTTTTTGAACGTTGATGAAAGGAGGGGTTATATTTGGCACTTGATTTGGCAGCAGCTGCGACACAAAATCCGCTGGTTGGTAACATTTTGTGGTTAGCTCTGCTCTTCGGGCTGATGTACTTTCTTATGATACGCCCCCAGCAGAAAGAGCAAAGAGAACGGGCCGAGATGATTCGTGCGCTTAAGCCTGGAGATAAAATTCTCACCAATGGCGGTCTGATAGGCGTCATAACGAAAGTCGAAGATCTGTCCATCAAGGTTAGAGTCGCTGAAAAAGTTGAAGTTGATGTAATCAAGACAGGGGTAGCGAGAACCCTTAAGGATTAAGGGTAAGCACGGCTATACATATTGTTTCGAACTTGGACCTGATGTGTGATCCAATCCGGGCTTTGGGCCCGGATTGTTTTTTTGTGCAATTGTGCTACGAGACGAAGGAGTTCACAGTATCATTGGCGAATACTCAAGATAGGTGTATAATCTCAAA